>JAFMIS010000231.1 GCA_017853915.1 bacterium | reverse complement strand
GAGCAATGCCTGTTTAGGTTTTATGGACGGAATCTTCTTCCTCTCAAATTTGATCGAGTCGGGCATTGTTAAGGCAGGAGTCGTAGTTTCGGCTGAGCACACGCGCTGCATCATTGAGACAACTTTCAAGAATGTGCTGGAAGGAAAGGGACTCTCGCGCGATCAATTGCTCCGGATGTTGCCGACCTTTACGATCGGATCGGGCGCGGTAGCGTACGTGTTGTGTCATGAGAGCGTATCAAAGAAGAAGCATCGTGTACTGGGTGGCGCGACTCGCTCCGCGACTCAGCATTGCGAACTGTGCGTGGGTAACGTTGATTATCATCTCGTCGACTCTCCGCCACAGGGCCCAGTCATGGAGACCGAATCGTCAAAGTTAATCGCTGCAGCCGCGATCTTAGGTAAGCAGACCTGGGCTGATGCGTCCGAGGTTCTCGGGTGGACCAAGGAGAATGTGGACCACGTTTTCTGCCATCAGGTGGGACGCCAGGTGAACGAGGCTTTCTACAACACCTTGGGATTGGATCACACTAAAGAGTTCACGATTTATCCGACTCGAGGAAACCTGGTCTCAGCCGCGCTGCCCACCTGTTTCGCTCAGGGTATTGCGGCTCGTAACATTCAGAAGAACGATAAGATAGTTCTGACGGGTTTCGGATCGGGTCTTAATTCTCTCTTCCTTGGAATCGAGTGGTAAGAGGAAGGATGTCGCAGTGACTGCACAGGTGCTGCCATTTCAGTCTAGGTTTGTGACGGTAGCTGGCTACCGCATGCACTACGTAGATGAGGGGACCGGTCCGGTAGTCCTTCTTCTGCATGGAAACCCAACCTGGTGTTTCTTGTACCGAAATGTCATCCGAGAGCTACGCGATTCGTTTAGGCTCATAGCGCCTGATTTTCTTGGGTGTGGACTTTCTGATCGCACACCGGGTGTTCAATTCAAGGCTGTAGACCGTATCAATCAGCTGGTAGAGTTTGTAGAAGCTCTCGGTCTGTCGAAGTTCTCAATGGTCATGCACGACTGGGGTGGGCCACTCGGTACGGGCTTTATGTTGCGCAAGCTGGAGTGTGTTGAGCGCGTGATCTACCTCAATACCACCCTCACAGAGACTGAGAGCTTGCCGCCAATTATTAAGCTGGCCGCGATGCCGGTAGTGGGGAAATTTCTTACTCGGCATACTCCGACATTCGTGTCGTTAACCACCTCCATGGGGGCTTTCAAGAAGCTCACTCCTGATGTGGTTGAGGGGTATCATGCTCCCTATACTACCCGCCAACGTCGTGAAGCGATCTGGGATTTTGTCGATGACATCCCCTTTGACGCGTCGCATCCAACGTACTCGCAGATGGTTGAGATCGCCGCGGGCTTACCGAAGATCGCCGAGAAGCCGGTGAAGATAATTTGGGGCCTTCGCGATCCCTGTTTCCACCGCGAAATGTTAAGCAAAGTCGCGGCGCACTTTCCGAAAGCGGAGCTGCTTGAGATATCAGATGCCTCTCACTTGGTTCTCGACGATGCTCCTCAGATAGCGATTCCGGCTATTAAAGAGTTCCTATCCCGACCGACAGAAACAGTCATCGCGCCCCCTGCTCCGTCCAGAGAAGAGGGTAGTATTCATGTGATCTACGATCAGGTAATGCGTTTGGCTGAGGAGAGGCCTACCCTCTCAGCGGTTATCTCTCCACGCTGGGTGAGGGATCCGATTACGGGAAGCGCACTGCACTACGCGCACACCACGTACGCTGAGTTAGCCAAGCTTGTGAATCAGTATCAGCGCGGATTGGCTCATGAGGGGCTCGCTCCTGGCGATCGAGTTTTGATGCTTGTTCAGCCTGGCGCTGATTTTCTCGCTCTTAGTGTCGCAATTGCTGGCCGAGGAGCCACACCAGTATTCGTCGATCCTGGTATCGGATTGGAGCGGCTCTCTCGTTGTATTGAAGACGCGGCGCCGCACGCTTTTATCGGCTCACCGAAGGCTCAGATCCTGCGTTATGTGAAGCGTTCGCTTTTCAATCGGATCAAGTTTTATGTCACGGCGGCAGATTGGGCTTTTTCGCGAGGGCAGTCGCTTGGGCACTTTAAGCGTTTCGCGAACGCCATGCTGGCTCCGATTCCCCTTCCGGTTTTACAAAGTGAACAGGGGGTTCATGCCTCTAATGCCGCTTTGATCGCGTTCACCTCGGGTGCTACAGGTGTTCCGAAGGGCGTGGTCATTACTAATGAGATGTTGGCGGCGCAGTTGCGTACTATTCGTGATGTGTTGGGGCAGAGCGTGGGAACACGAGACCTAACGCTTCTGCCTATATTTTCTCTTTTTAATGTTGCTCTAGGCGTTACAACTGTCTTCCCATCCATGCCTGCCGGTAAACCCTTGGCGCTCGATCCTGCCCAGGTAGTGAAGTTAGTGCATGATCTTGATATCGAGAGCTCTTTTGGTTCTCCTACCTTGTGGAACAAGATCGGCGAGTACACGTTCCGCACCGGCGCGACTCTGCCTACCTTGAAGAGGATCTTCATGGCTGGAGCGGCTGTGCCCGACGCGACGATAAAGCGGGTGAAAGGCGTCGTTCCGAACGCGGTGATCTCAACGCCTTACGGCGCGACTGAGGTATTGCCGGTCACATTCATCACGGATCGAGAGCTTGAAGCGACTTCGTGGGCCAGGGCCACGACAGGAGAGCAGGGGACGCTCGTGGGCAAACCGGTTCCAGGGATTGAAGTGCGGGTGATCAAGAGTTCTCTCGAAGCGCTTAAATCCATGGCGGATTGTCGGGTGCTGCCGTGTGGAGAGATCGGAGAGATAATCGTGTCAGGGCCTACCTGTAGTCCAGAGTATTTTAATCGACCGGAGGCCAATCGGGTCGGAAAGATTCAGGATGGAGAGCGGTTCTGGCATCGGATGGGAGATCTAGGATACCTCGATGATTCAGGGAATCTGTATTACTGTGGCCGTAAAGCTCACTCGGTGTATACAGCGGAGAGAGCGTTCCATAGCGTTCCCTTGGAGGAGATCTTTAACACCTTGCCTAAAGTAAAACGGTCGGCACTTGTTGGTGTTCGAGGGGGGCGGGAGCCAGCTATCATTATCGAGCCTCTACCAGAGTTCTGGCCCGATACCCCTCAGAAAGAGGAGTCGTTTCGAAGAGAGCTCAGAGCGCTCGCGGAGCTGAGCCCTCTGACGGCGAGCATTACTCAATTTTTCTTCCATCGGTCATTTCCAGTTGATTCCCGACACAACGCGAAAATCTATCGAGAACAGCTCGGTGAATGGGCTGAGAAGCTCCTTGTGGGCGATCAAGCCGCGTAGTCGCTAGTTCGGTTATGGTAGCTAAGCGATACATAGTTACAGGAGGCGGTGGTTTTGTCGGGCGAGCTCTGGGTAAGGCTCTTCGCGGTCGAGGCCACGAGGTGATCAGCCTTGCTCGGGGCGAGTATCCTGAGCTTACCAAACTAGGCATAGTTTCACGCCGAGTTGATATTAGTCGTCGTCCACAAGAGTGGCGCGATCTCTTCATCGGGGTTGATGGAGTATTCCACACCGCGGCCAAAGTGGACATGTGGGGACGATACGATGATTTTTTTGCGGTGAATGTTGTCGGGACCAGAAATATACTTGAGGCGTGCCGCGCGGCGGGAGTACGCAATCTGGTGTTCACCAGCTCTCCAAGTGTGATTCATGATGGAAGCGATCTTGAGGGGGTTGATGAATCCTATCCGTACCCCCAGCATTGTGACGCCTACTATCCGGCTACCAAAGCGCTCGCAGAACGGGAGGTTCGTGCGGCGCATGATGCTGGTGGACTGAGAACCGTTTCGCTCCGTCCTCATCTTATCTGGGGCCCCGATGATACTAATCTTATTCCAACAATCCTGGAGCGGGCTCGTGCTGGGCGATTGACCCGTATCGGCGCGGGTGTGAACAAAGTCGATGTTACCTTTATCGATGACTGCGTGCGGGCGCATCTACTTGCTATGGAGGCGTTAGAGGAAAGCCCGGATCGTGTTGGAGGAAAGGTGTACTTCATCACTCAAGGTCAGCCCGTGGTTATGTGGGAATGGATTGATCAGGTGTTGTTGGCCCATGGTCTACCGCCAGTTCGAAAGTCTTTGCCGAGATCGCTTGCGCACATTGCGGCGGTGTTGATGGAGAGTGCCGCTTCGTGTGCGCAGTTGTTTGGCCTCTCGGTCACACCACTTTTAACTCGTTTTCTCGTGTCGGAGATGTCGACGCACCACTATTTCTCAATCGACGCCGCGCGGCGTGATTTCGGATACCAACCGCTCCTCACCATGGAGCAGGCGATGGAGGTAACCTTTGGCAAGCGGCCGGACTGGGTTGTTGGTGGATAGGATCAGGGCCCGTACGCCTCAGTAGCAAGATGCTAACGTCGCTACGGGCTCTCATGTGCCCGCGGTTACCATCCGACCGGCCGCGATCCTGCCCGGTTCAAGCTCTGGACATAGGGGCCCCGGCACTCTCTGACTATTACCCACAACTCCGCATAAACTGACTAAAAGAGAGCAGATATACTTCA
>JAFMIS010000230.1 GCA_017853915.1 bacterium | reverse complement strand
TTGAGCGGCCTGTTGCCATGCGTGGAATACAAGCGCCGCGAAGGCAGCCGGCAAACAGGAAACCAATATCGCGTGCGGCACCTGGTTAGGCCTAGCGTCGAGCCACAGACTAGCGATGCCCGCAACTAGCCAGCCTAAGAGAAAAGCGACGATCGGACGTCGCGGATGAGCTACGCTTATGCCTAGGCCAACAAGCATCATGGCCCCCTCAACCTGACTCACAATGCGAGACCCACTAAGAAATGGGGTGAAGGGGCTCGCTTCAGCGCGATCCCACAACAGGCGTACGAGTTCCTCAGCGTGTGCCAGTTGCCCGCCTGGGAACGGGGTGTTAATCCATCGCGCCGGATGACTGATGAATGCCTCCCGCCACATGTTCAAAACTCCATAAGAAAGAAGTTGTGGCACGAAGGCAACCAACGCGGCAGCCAGCATGAGTACAACACCTCGCCAGTGCGCCAAGGATTTAGGTAGCAACGCGATCGCCAAGAAAATGCCAGCTCCGAGCATGACGGGGGGCAACAGTACCGCCTTGTTGGCCATATAAAAGCAGCAACCCAGGGAAATTCCCGAAGCAACATATGCTACACTCCGTCCACTCCGTAATCCCACATACAGCGACGCGAGCGCACCGAATGAACACAGGCGAATCCAAGACTCAGACATCGCCATTCGCGACAGGTGTTGATGCGCCGGGGAAGCACACAGAAACAGCGCTGATAGCGCTGCTACCACAACACCTAATTCGCGCCGCAAAAGGCCAAACCAGGGCAACACCGCCAGCGCGCCACCAATGATCGCCGCCACTCGCAGCCCGGCTATATCGTTTCCGAAAAACCACACACCGGCTGCCTCAAACCAAGTAAACAGGGCTGGCGAACGCCCCCACCCGACGCCAAAAGGAGGCACTGGCTTGGTCCCGTCAAGTAACCCAACCACCTCTGTAGCCAGGGAAGCTTCATCACCGTAGAGATTACCTGGAATGTGTCCAAGCCCGTAGGCACACGAACCGAGAGCTACTAAGAAAAGACCGGCTCTTATCACATCCAACAGCCGCGACTCGTCACAACGCACGCGACTACGTGGAATGTATGCAGCAATCCAACTGATCAGCGACAGGAGCAAACACCCCATCTGAACTATCGGAGCGACCGCAGCGAACTGAAGCAGTAAGCATGATGCCAAGGCGAGCGAACCTACAACAAACCAGCGGGGGCGCGCTGGAAGCAGCGATGGCACACCCTCGCCCCCAATAGGTGCCGTATAAGCCGGCACACAGCGTGCGCCCACCACCGACAATACAAAAGCGACAATTACAAGAGCCCAGGCTGGCTGATGGCGCTGCTGCAAAACGTGGGCCCAGCACGCGCAGCCAAGCGCCATTGTTAATGCTATAAGCGACAGCCCTGCTAATACTCTCTTATTCATGTCCCTACCTTGAGACCGGCAGGAAAGCTCTGTCAAGAGGTTGAACTGGCACGTAGGCAGGCATCATCGGAGAGCGGACGAGCAGCCTGCGTTTCTATCACCACAAGACCCGCCGAAAAAGGGAGCAGGTTGTGCGTCCATATGGGAACACCTCGGAAGCGCACGGGGTTCAAGAGTGGTCGCGACTCCCCCCTCTTTCACTCGCAACCCCGTTCTTAGGGGGCTATCCTGACGCGCGGCAACCCCCTCACAAGACAACCCCCTCGAACCTAACCATTTACCTTCCAGGGCTGTTCGGTCTACGCTCTGTGGGCTCTTTCATAACAGGCTTGGGTAGTCTTTGCACAAGCTTCTCCTCGTCCGAATCAAGTCCGGAGGGGGAGAAGCTTTCGCCAGAGAGGTTTCTTGCGCACGGTCACCTTAGGTGAACCGTGACGCGTTCGCGTTCTGGATAATCTGTGGTCTACCTACCATGAAAATACTAGCGCTTGGTTTTAAAGGTTCGGTGTTTACCATCAAGCAACTCGTGCAGATCCTGCGAGCAGTGGCCCTGATGTGTGGACTGGTATATTTAGGAAGCCTGCTTGTTTCTCCCCTGAGGAGCTTATTCGGCTTCCTTATGACCCGAGCAATCGTCCAATGGTGCGCGCTTCTAACGCTCTGCCTAGGCATGGCGCTTGGAGGTCTTTTGTTGGTCGTGCTACTACATGCAGTCGATGGTGTAGCTTATCTCGTTAGGCGCTGTCGTGGACTTCCACAGACATGCTAACGCCTCGCGTGTGAAGCTTCAAAACTACGAATGCCTTAAAAGGTTTTCTACGTGGCGAAAGCTTCACACCTCTATGCTCAATCCAGTTGAGGCCCTGTGTAGCCGATGTCTGAGATACCCCGAGGATTTTTCGCGAAATGTGAAGAGGTCGCGGCCCTCATTCCTTCGACTGTGGCAGGAGATACTTGTGAGGCCAGTTCTAACGACTAAACAACGAGTTAGCCCGTAAAACGAGCCCTCACCCTCTGTCGTGAGGGACTGGTTGATCCTATAAAATACTCGACAACTGCCTGACGAACGGCTCAGGGTGTGGCACGATACCTGCTCGTGTGCGAAGCTACCGCTGAAGTTTTTTGTGATTTGTTTCGACTAGATAAATAGCGGAAATACCCCCTCGGAACACCACCAAGGAATACATGCGACGATCAAAGGCCTCAGCGGCATCATCAAAAAAGAATAAGAAAGCGAAGAAGCTTCACCGCGCCTCTAGTAGAGCGAAGATCGACAGCGAGCTAACGCTCTGGGCGTACAAATCGATGGTGTTGGCGCGCTTAATCGACGACAAGACGATCACCCTCTACAAGCAGAATAAGTGTCACTTTCAGATCAGCTGCGCTGGTCATGAAGCTATTCAGGTTGCTGCCGCACATGTTTTTAGACCGGGGCAAGACTGGTTCTACCCCTACTACCGCGATATGGCTCTCATGGTCGCTCTCGGCATGACACCGGAGCAGCTGATGATGAACGCGATGAACAAGGTAGAGGATCCAAACTCCCATGGGCGCATGATGCCGATGCACTACGCGAGCATCCCACTTAGAACACCGCCCCAGAGCTCCCCGACGGGCTCGCAGTTTTTACAAGCGGTTGGGTGCGCTCTCGGAGCAAAGCTCAAATCCCTCGATGAGGTGGTTTATGTATCAGCCGGAGAGGGAACATGCTCGCAGGGAGATTTTCACGAAGCGCTGAATTGGGCAGCTCGAGAGAAGCTTCCGATCGTATTTGTTATTGAAAACAACAATTACGCTATATCGGTGC
Source organism: bacterium (assembly GCA_017853915.1). Taxonomy (GTDB): domain Bacteria; phylum Bdellovibrionota_C; class UBA2361; order UBA2361; family OMII01; genus OMII01. The sequence goes on along the minus strand of JAFMIS010000230.1, from coordinate 1,316 downwards.
ACATCTCAGAGCAGCTCGCTGGTAAGAGCGTGGCTCACATCACCAAAAACTACGAGAATCTTGAGACCAGAGAGATCAACGGCTCAGATCTCTTCGAGTCAATACACGCGCTGCAGCGAGCCCATGAGCGCGCTCGTCGGGGCGAGGGCCCGTCACTTATTGAGGCTCACGTGCCTCGTCTCCAGAGCCATTCGATCTCGGACAACCATGCCAAATATCGCTCAAAAGAGGACATCGCGAAGGAACAACTACGATGCCCCATCAAAGTCACGAGGGATTTACTGGTGGGTCAGCGCATCAGCTCAGACAAGGAGCTAGAGTCACTTCACTCGCTGCTCAAACAGCTCGTTGATGATGCCGCAGAAGCTGCCGAGAGGACCTCGGACCCCGATGTATCGACAGCTACTCTCCACACTTTTAAGAATCCGACTCCATGGGAGGGACTTATAGAGGAGCCAGCCGCGGGTGAAGAGGTGTTCATGGTTGATGCGCTCAACCACGCTCTGGACGAAGAGCTCGCCCACAATCCCGACATGTGCATATTTGGAGAGGACGTCGCGCATGGCAAGGGTGGAGTATTTACAGTCACGGCGGGTCTTACAGCTAAGTACGGCCACGCCCGAGTTTTCAACAGCCAACTCGCCGAAAGCTCGATCGTCGGGGCCGCGATCGGTCTCGCCACCCGCGGTCTAAAACCTGTTGTTGAGATCCAGTTTGGAGACTACGTATGGACCGGCGCTAATCAGATCCGAAATGAAATGGCGATGCTCCACTACCGCAGCGCGGGTGACTTCTCGTGCCCTGCCGTGATTCGAATTCCCGTGGGAGGCTACATTCGCGGCGGCGCCTATCACTCTCAAAACATTGAGGCGACATTCGCCCACTTTCCTGGATTATTTGTGGTGTATCCGTCGAACGCGACTGATGCGAAAGGATTATTAAAGGCGGCCATTCGCGCTGAGGACCCAGTCTTATTTTTAGAGCACAAGGGCCTCTACCGACAGGTTTACGCAAAAGGGCCAGAGGGAGACGCTCACCACCTCGTTCCGATTGGCAGAGCAAAGACAGTGCGCCCAGGAACCGCTGCGACCGTGGTAACCTGGGGAGCTTTGGTTCAGAAAAGCCTACTCGCCGCGCAACAGTTGGAAACGGAGGGGTATTCGGTTGAGGTAATTGATCTCCGAACGATCGTACCTCTCGACATAGAGCACATCTTCCAGAGCGTACGAAAGACGAGCAGAGTCATTGTCGCTCACGAAGATGTTCTGTTCGGCGGCTTTGGAGGCGAGATAGCAGCTCAAATTTCCGACGCATGT
>JAFMIS010000229.1 GCA_017853915.1 bacterium | reverse complement strand
GCGTATCTTCTCCACTCAGCTTCAAATTGCCGCCGAGAGGAATCTGCCTCTATCAATTCACGGTCTCCGGAAATGGGGGCGTTTGCTTGAGATTCTATCTCGCGGGCCACGACCTGAGTGTGGTTTCCTTCTGCACTCCTATGGCGGCCCAATTGATATGATCAAACCATTCACGAAGCTCGGCGCATACTTCTCCTGTCCCGGGTTCTTCCTACAAGCGGGGCGCGAGATGAAGCTTGCAGTTTTTAAAGAGGTGCCACGCGAACGTCTGCTCCTCGAAACCGACGCTCCTGATCAGAGACTACCCGACGAGCTCGATCGCTATCAGATCTGTGATTCCATATCAGGCATCCGGATCAACCATCCTGCAAATATTCGCGCTGTGTATCTCGGAGTGGCGGCACTGCGGGGAACCTCAGTCGAGGAGCTGGCCGTTCAAGTTGAATCGAACTTCAGAGTCCTCTTCGCGAACATCCTTGCTCGCCGGAAGACGCTTGAATGATCACCGCAGAGGATGACTTTGCTGGTGGTTTTAGGGTACTCTAGAGACCATGACTTCCGACGTACTGCCCCAACAACACGATATCACCGTTGCTATCACCAGCCTTGCGACAGGGGGTGCGTGCGTTGGGTCGGTAACAGCGCCCGAGGATCTTCAGGGCAAGAAGGCTTTTGTGCACGGCGCCGCTCCAGGAGAGCTCGTCACTGCTAAAATCACTCTTAATAAAAAGAGCTTCCTCAACGCCGACTTGGTCGAGGTTCTCACCCCCTCACCTGAGCGCACTACTCCTCGCTGCCCAGTATTTGGCCGATGCGGCGGTTGCGATCTTCAGCACCTCAACGTGCCAGCTCAGCGCTCGTTGAAAGCCTCAATGGTAGAGGATCTTTTGCGGATACACGGCGGAATCACCGCCACCGATGGGGTCTCACTGCTTGCGCCAGACCTACCCGGATTTGAGTACCGCCGTCGCATGTCGTTCCATATCAACAAGAAGCGTGAGTTTGGGCTCTACCGAAAGAATGGTCGCCAGATAGTGGAGATCGATAGCTGCCCTATCTCTACTCCGGCGATTAACAACTTCCTCACTGATGCGATGGCGCTCATTAAGGAGTGCGCTCCTGAGATAGAGACTGTGACCGTTGAGGACCACGACGGAATTATTCACGTGGCATTCGAGGTGCACCCTCGAAACGACAAGGCGCTCGCGACGCTGGAGCCAAAACAGGCCTTCAAGGAGCTGTGCGCCCGCTATCCGCAGCTCCAGGTGAATTTTCGCCACAAACCGATCTTTCGCGCCTCCGAACGGCGCGAGGATGCTCCTCCTGTTGGTCACTTTTCCCAGAACAACAAACTCGCCAACGAGGCTATGATCAACTACCTGATTGAGAATATAAGCGGTGACTCGGTGACAGATCTCTATGCTGGCGCCGGAAATATCTCGATCCCCCTGGCTCAATCAGGCCGAGTAGTTACGGCTGTGGAGGTAAATCCCCACTTAGTGGAGTTCGGTACCTGGCGCGCGAGGGAGGCCGGCGTAAGCGACAGGCTAACATTTCATACTAGTAGCTGCGAGAAATGGGTTGAAAGGAATCCTCCGCAGGGAAGCATCGTCCTCGATCCTCCCCGGGGCGGCGCGCTTGAGGTCTGTCAGCGGCTTGATGCTCAGAAGTCTCCCCGACTTCTCTACGTAAGCTGCTATCCCCCAACGTTCGCCCGCGATGTCCAGGTCCTTTCAGAACGGGGGTATGAACTCCTCTCTATCAAGGTCCTCGATATGTTTCCTCAGACATACCACAGCGAGTTGATAGGTATACTCGCCGCACGCTGAAAAAGATCTTGAAAAAGATCTTACTGGGGGTACTTCGCGGTGATATCGTAGTGGCATGCGAACATTCTTCCGTACAATATGCCTTTCGATCACGCTCTGTAGCGCTCTCGTGTCGGCTGCCCAATCGGTGCGGGCTGATAATCTACCTCTGGTTCCAAGCTATCAGGATCTCGTCCCGACAAGCCCCAAGGAGGCCTGGGGAGATCTCAGTTCTCTTCCGATCGATGAGGGATCCTCATGGATTTCGGACGTACTATTGTACATTCCAAATCGTGTGATGGATCTGATCGACGTCTTTCGCGTCGACGTGGGAGTTGGCGCTTCGGTGGGAGCCGTTGTAAGAGTAACGGAGTACGCGCAAGTGGGCTATCGTCAGATGCTTCCGGTCTCGCTCCGCGTAGGCGATTTCGGCCGGCAGTTTCCAGCGATGGTTGAAAGCTCTAATGAATTTGGTATCAGCCCGGCCTTCAAGCAATCTGCCGATCGGCAGGTCTGTACCGCGGAGATAGGCCTTGGTGGAGACCTCCTGATAGCCGGCGCCTATGGTGGTATCTGCCTCGATGAGCTGGCTGACTTTATCGGCGGAATATTCATGATCGACTTCAAGGGAGATGATCTGTAGCTGTGGCCCGATTAACTATTATTCGACAACTTGAGCTACTTTTTTCGCGCCCCGAGCCCCCTCGTCGTCGTCGAGTATTTAGTAGCGATGAGTTTCTACTCACAGTGTGGCGAAATTTACGACGTGAGTTCTTTCCTGAGCTACACGACCTCGATTCATATGTTGTGAGCTGGGCGACTCGCCCGCAAAAGCGTGTGCTTGCCTCATGCAACATTAGGGCTCGACGCGTTACTGTCGCCCGAGAGCTTTTCGAGCCGTCTGCCAGTTGCTGGATCGCTCCGGTTCTCTACCACGAGATGTGTCACGCCGCGATCGGAGAGTCTGTGCAAATATCGCGTGGAGGTAAGCGCATGTGGCACGGCCACGAATTCCGGCGGCTCGAGGCCCGTCACCCGGATATTCCCGCCATGAACAGGTGGATTCGAACCGGTGGCTGGGCGATGGCAGTTCGGAGCTATCGAGCTCGACGAGCCTGGCGCGGCCGATCTCGAGCGATTCACACTGTGTCGTTGTAGGCACCTGATGATCTCTCGACGGGCTTTTCTTCAATCAGCTCTTGTGGGCGGCTCCATCGTCGCGGCAGGGCTAACGCGACGGGACCTTCAGCTAGACGGACCAACCGGTGATTTCCGGCTTGAGGATGTCACGGTGGCGATTGCGGGGCTTCCCCCCGCATTTCACGGCTACAGGATAGGATTCCTGACCGATCTGCACCTCGGCGTATGGGTGCCCGAGGAATGGATCGTTCGGGGTATCGATGAGCTTTCCAAGCGCCAGGTTGATCTTCTTATTCTCGGCGGAGATTACATCTTGGTGAATGAGCTAAACCTCTGGCAGCAACTCGGCATAGTCAGAAGCGAAAAATTCTCAGCAATGTCGAAGCCAGAGGCTATCCCAGCGATCTACTCCACAATCGCCGATATATTCGATGGTCGGCAATTCTCTGATGGTATCTACGGCGTCGTCGGCAATCACGATCACTGGAACGCGTTTCCGATCTTTCAGACGATCATGCGCGAACGACGAGGATTCTCCATTCTTATTAATGAGGAGATTCAGATACGACGCGGCGAGCAGCGCCTTCACGTGTTTGGTGTTGATGACTATCTTACAGGGCTTCCGGCTCTTCCTCCCTCGATCCCGCTCACTCCGGGCCTCTCCGCGCGTATCATCGTCAGCCACAACCCTGACTACATACCAGCCCTTCTTCAGCACCCCTCTTGTTCTTTCAATTTTGCTATGTGTGGTCACACTCACGGAGGCCAGATTGTGCTTCCGATCCTTGGTCCAATCGCGGCGCAGGTTGCCGACCGTCGTTTTGTCTCCGGAACACGCATGATTGGAGAGAGGCACATCTACACATCACGAGGACTCGGGGTTGTTGGTCTACCCTTTCGGCTTAACTGTCCAGCAGAGGCAACGCTCTTTACCCTGGTCCAGGCCTAGCCATTACGAAGCTACAACGTGCTCAAAATTACCTAACTAGGCATAAATACAGGGATAATGCTCTTATATGCACCTTTGGGCTCATTATCCGTCCGGCACAGCATAGGGCTTCTATCCTCCGGAAGATGGCTACATCCCTTTACTTTTGGCCCCATTTTTTGCTAGAAACTCTCGACACTTGGGGCTTGATGCTTTCGATATCAGCCCGCCTGCGCGGCTTTCCATAGTCACGCAGTAGTAAAGTGCTCGTACGAGATAGAGAGGGTAGTAACCCTACAGGTAGTTAGAGGACGACAGTGAGTACATCAGTTGTGGATATGAGCGGAGAGAATGATTCAGAGAAGCCGGTAAGGGCACGCGGAACGGAAGGAACCTCTACAGAGGGATCCTCGGAGGCACCGCGCGGACGGTACTCATCGCAACACGGTGATGCTGATCGAGCACGTGCTGGCGCGATGGAGGTAGTTGTCTCCCACAACATCGAGAAGGCGATGAAGATCCTCAAGCGAAAGCTGATCAAAGAGGGACTCTTCAAGGAGCTCAAATCTCGTCGATACTTCGAAAAGCCGTCTGAGCGTCGTAAGCGCAAAGTTAAGGAGGCTCGTAAGAAGCAGCGCAAGGACGAGGCTCGCCTACGAAAGGGACCAGGGCTGATGTAAGCTCTTCCTGATAAGGACCCTTC
>JAFMIS010000010.1 GCA_017853915.1 bacterium | reverse complement strand
AAACACAACGATTTGAAACCATTCGGTGGTTTTAGACCGAAATGTGTCCTCGCAAATACCCTAACAGCTTGAATTATATCGGGCTGATCAACGGATCATAGTGCCTCTGTGTATCCCTACCCCAACGTGCGCGTGCTCGCAAACGTGAACGTACCCGAAATAGGCCGGGGGATTCGCAACATCTCGGCGCCCGAACCGGGCGCCCTCCAGGGGAACAAACAGATATTTGTGATGGAGGGTGCGGCTCGTTTAGGGCTTTGATAGATAGCGCCGCGGTTTCTCGACCCGATGAGGAACTACCCCCTCACGGCCTTACGAACCCTCTCTAACACGGCTGACTTGTCGCCACCAAAATACTCGCTGTCTCGAACGTGCACCACCCGATACCCGAACTGCGAGGCAATTTCGTCCTGGATGACGTCCGGCCCAAGCGCGACATCCCCATCTGGCCCCCAGGAGCGATGAAACTGATCTCCATCGCACTCGATCAATACCTTTCCAATGCGAATATCACACTCACATCCGGCCACCCACACTTGAAGCTCAAGCTCTTCCGATGAGAGATCCAATTCCGTCTGCAGGTCCGCGTAGAGCATGCGCTCAAAGCTTTGAGGAGGATGCTCGTCGTGGAACGACATCGCCGCTTCCAAGCGCGGGTGCGATTCCTGCGGGGAGATAAGTCCGGCCACCAGCAAGGCATGATACACCTGCCTCCACTGAGGTGGGTACGGGAAGCCAGCGAGGTCTTGTGCGCTACACACGTGTCTAACGAGCGATGGATTCAGTATCGCCAGGGACCACGCGATATTCGCTCTATCTCTCGGCTCAAGCTGCAATTCGGCTGATTCATCGCGCGCCAAACGCGTAATGTACTGCAAAAGATCCTCATGCTGAACATTGAGAGTGGCAAAGGCCCATGCGGTGTTGGAGAGATCCTGACGATTTAGAGGCTGCCCTGGTCGTCCGCGTACCATCTGCTCGGCTATAGCGCTAAAGAGCTCCACATCACGATATTTAATTGTGGCGCATGCCCAAGCGACCGACGAAAGTTCGCGCAGCTTATACTGATCGGTTCTTTGTACGACATCAACCGCTCCTGCTCTGAAAAGATCATGGTGATTCTGACCAAGTTTGGCGAATGCCCACAGGATCATAGACACAGACTGAGGACTAAATTCATCACCATGCGCCGAGCCATCTCTACCCTGCAGTCGATTGATCACCTCATCACCTAGACGCGCCAAAAATTTTCGCGGAGCACAATTTAGCGAGCCAAGGGCGGACGAGAGATTCGAGAGCTGCACTCCATTTAATTCATGCAGGTCATGGCTTAATCTCTCAACCACGTGCGCCACAAAGTCGTGCGCTATTTTCTGTTGATCCTCATTCCTCTCCTGCTCTTTCGCTGATAGTTTGGCGTAGGCCCATACCATTCCAACGACATCTCTTGAACTGGCTTGACTCATCTCTACGTGCGAGAGGGTCGCGACATGCTTAGCGAATTCAGGGTAGCGCCCCCCTGTCTTCACTAACGAACGAGCTAGAGACGCGCGTTCGTGTGACCCAAATTGAGCGAAGCCTCGCACAGCTGAATCAGCCACAGCTTTCAAGACTTCGCGATCAGGTGGTTGATGCTTGGCGTACGCCGACCCGATCTCTGCCAATTGCTTCGGGGAGAAACGATCGCTGCTCGCGAATAAGATAACTTTATCTCGTAGCTCATGGCAGAGGGGAGTTTGAGGCGATAACGCAGCGGCTCCCGATAAGAGGGGTGCGAGGGCATGGGGCGACAATTGATGACGACTTGACAACACCTGTGGCGTGATTGCATTCAAAAGCCACCCCGCGTTAACGCGTAGCTTGGCGGATGCTCCCATGATCTGGCACAGTTCGGTCGGGTTAAGCTTCCCAATTTTTGGACCTATTCGGCCGGTAAGCGCCTCGAAGAAATCCCGACGCGTGTGCTCTCCTGTCTTAACCCCCAGCGAAGCGCAGGAGTCTGCCAACCACACCAGTTGACGCGTCGAATACCCTCGAAGATCCGAAAGCTGAAGCTGGCGAAGCGAGCCCAGAAGCTCTGAAACACGGAGATCTAAGCGCGAGTACGCGGACAGCAACTCACATAGCTCTCCCGGTTTGAATGAGCTAATCCTCTTTGCGGCATCTTTTGCGAGCCCAACCAAAAAAGGCACATCTCTCTCGCCCAGATTCGCCCAGATCGAGGCAACCGCGGCGAGGTCAGATGGATCCACCGGCGCGGTACTCCGGCTCATTCGATCCTGAACCTCCCTCATGAGGCCCCGGTCGCCAAATCCCAGACGAGAGAATCCGCGAAGCGCCTGCACAAGCTCAGGGGTGGCCATCTGTCGTTTGCAATCCCCAATCGCGCGGGAGGCCTTCAGAAGCACCGGATTACTACAACGACCCAACTGCGCCAAGGCCGTCACTACTGCACAAGCATCGGTCAAAGAGATCGGTTCGGATTGATGCGCGATTATGTTGAGGATCTCGCCTACGAGAGCATTCTTGGATTGAGCGAGAGAAGACGGAAGTGCCCGAGTTACGTCGCGCGGCGTAGCTGCCCAAACATCCGCGAAAGCGCCCAGAACACGAACAACCTCAGGAATACCGAATACTCCCGAAGCCCTTAACGTTTGCGTTTCTGTGTGTGCCTGCTGAATCGCATCAGACAGCACGACTAGGGGCGTTGCTCTATAGCCCCGCGACTCAGCCTGCACGGCTGCCTTATCCTGCCGCAAAGGAGGAGAAGCTACGGGATGTGCACCATCAGATGGAAGGACCCCATTGCGGGGAGGCTCAAACATACCTGGGGAGGATCCCAAACCTTCTACCTTTAGTCAAAAAGATCAGGAACTTCAAATATGTCGCTTCTGTCGAGTAGAGCCAACGTGCAGCAACAATTCACCACCCAGCTATCCTCCACCTGCAATCTCTAGCTTGTGATTGATTGCTGTCTCAATCTGTCATTTCCAGGTCAAATCTTATTCGCGTAAGCTCGCATATCCAGGCTACCCTACACCCGCCGCTCTGCCCGATTAGGCTCTATAAACAGATCTCTTTGATCCTGTTTTCGACTGCCCCAGGCAACACGCAAGACGAGGGTACCCTCGGATGAGGTTTCGAATATGCATCGCGGTAAATGACGAGACAACGGCCCCCATCCTACCAAATCCACCTCAAGAGTCTTGAGATTTGGATAGCCCACGTAACGCTCCTCATGCGCCCTTTGAATGATCGATTGAAACGAAGCTTGAGATTCCCTCAGTTTATTCGTCTCAAAAAAGCAGGTCTGGCCCCGAGGGGTCTTAATGTTAACCAGGGTATGACTCTTAATGCCGCCGCGGCAGCGAGAATCCGCGCCTAATTCTCCAACTGCTTCTGGCAATAATCCACTAGCGCACAGTGGGCCGATTCCGACCCCGGTCACGAAAAGGACCCCCAAGCCCCCGTCATTATAACGCACCGCGTAACAGTAGAGCCGTCGCGTATCGCTTGAGAAAACGATTGGACCAAGAGACTCGCTCATCGAGGCAGGAAATACCGATAGGTGAGGCTTTTGCACATTCACCGAAAACCCCTCAGGTTTCGGTAACGTTAAAGAGCAGAGACACTCCAGTGTGCGCAACGCCTCACGCACACCTGTACCAGCCGGTTTGATAATCTCTGTTTTGTAGCTCCAAAAGTTTGGATCAGCCCTATCCATCGGTTAAAAGTACCAATTACAGGACATTTAATAAACCGTCCATAATCCAAAACCACGGCAGCTCGGGGGACAGACCTTTGTGGGAGCCTGCGCTAGTTCCTACAGATCACGACACTCCACTACAGATATCTACCCTGCTATGTAATACTCAAGCATTCGGCCAAGGGCATAAACCAATTGAACCTGTCCGAATTCAAGAGCAGAATGTCGCTTTGGGCCCCAGCTCGTGACTTATAGGGGACGAGAGATAGGATGTCAGACCAATTTAGCACCCTACAATTTGCTCGATTCCTACCGGACGGCCTAAAGGCCGTGGCTGAGACTGATGAGCATCGGACGCTATCTCTGGCATCGACTCTCGGCGTGCAACGATCATCAACTAACCCCGAGGAAACAGCTCTTGCGCTAATGGAGGGAACTCTCCGGCAGCTAAACTCATCCTCCCGAGCCGACCGAGAGGAAGCCCGACAGATTATCACTGATATTATTCTCAACCCCGCCAACATCGACGAGAGCGGTAGGATGATCTCAACCTTGATAAGCTCCTGGCGTCACGACCTAGTCGCCGCGGCCACTACTATTGAGAGGGTGGAGGAGATCTCCGCTAATGGACCCGCTATACAACTGTGGGTACAGAACACCCCGCCGAAAGAGATCATCCCCTTAATACGGGAGATCTTGCGCGCTGAGCACGAGCACACCGACTGGCTTGTATCTCTCGTTGTAGCGCGCGCCTCTCTGTTTCGGGCTGATCTTGAGGAGATCGTCGTCGGCCTACGCGACTTCTGTCGAGGGAGATCCCATACATCGTTCGTGCTTACGGGGGATCTCTTTCCCCACGCCTCTGAATTGAGAACAAAGCACCTTCATCTCCCCCGTGAGGATGACTTTCTGCGCGAAGTCATGGCAGCGATGGAGAAGAACTTCAGAATGCTATCAGATGAAAGGCTACCAGAGGGTGTGCGCGACATCGTAGAGCAGCAGATACTTTATCCGGTCGACACACAGGCCTACTACGAGCAACTGGCTGACCTTATTCTTGATCGCGAGGAAGTTAGTGGTATCGCCCCCCCAACGGAGATTCCGAGCCACGAGACGCTCGTAGAGGCGATAAAAGAGCGGGCTCGCCACGTCATGCGCACGGTCGAACTTGAGTCGCTCGTTTTCTTCGACCGCGCCACTCACTCCCCCGAACGATGCGTACCTCTCGATAAAATCTCTCCTTATACTGGCAGTATCGAAGTGCAGTGCGCCCAGATAGAGGCTCGCTTCCGCGAAGAGGCTCAGATTGTCGTGCTTCCGGACGATGCTCTCGAGAGGTTAGTTACCCAACTACGCTCAGAGCTCCTCCAATTACAGGAAGATAAGAATTGGAAAGTGTTACGCCCGCACCTATTCACTCTCTACTACGAGGGCCAGCGCAGGTCCTTCGAGCAGCCGGCTGGCTTTATAATTCAGATCGCGCCCGGAAAAGCTCCTGTTGAGAACAGTCAAGAGGTCTCCTCTTACCCTGATCGCGCGAACGCAAAATCTCAAACCGAGGGTGAGCTCAATGACGCTCCGACTGCCCGACCACTCGAGATGTACATGACGATTATCAGGCCAAATTCGCGCGATCTGCTTACCGACATGGAAGCTCTTGCTAAATGGCTCTCACAACTAGAGTCTCAGCTCAACCCCCTGTCAGCCGATGACGACGCCCGAAATACACGGTTCAACAATCCTGCGAACCCTGTTCCATTCGACGTCTCACCTGACGAGGATAACGAGATCCACAATTATTTTGGACTCTCATACGAACAGTGCAACGAAAGCTTTCGTCCCTTCTTTGCGCTACTTAAGGAACGGTATCAGGCTGCCTGGGAGCTACTTCCCAAGCTAGCACAAGAGTCTCCCCAGCTCATTAACGTGGCTGATTTTACGCCCATCCAACAATCCATGGACATCCTTTCGATTATGGACGACCACGAAACAACGATTCGGAAATTACCTGAGGGCGGTCGCCAGCGGGTGCGCCAGTGGCTCGAGCTGTACTCGAGCAGCAATGAAGCAGGCACAGCTGAACTACTTCTCACCGCACCGCTTTGGAAAGGAGCGTCTGTCGTAGCCGCGATCTCTGAGGCTCGCTCCTGGCACATTGAAGACAGGGAAGAACTTCTGGAGCAATACAATCAACTCATCTCGCCGGCGCTCTACGCTCCGGAGGCCCATCTGATTCTCGCGGCTCTGAATGATCACGGGGCAAAAACCTTAACCAAGCTTCTTGAGGATGGCTTAGTATACCTCGATGGATTCTCCAGCGCCGCGGCGGGGTGTTGCAATAAGATGCCAATTGAGGAGCTTGAGCAGCGCATCCTGCACCGAGCGCGGAATATCGTCAACGCCAAGGGTCGCGGCTCATTGTGGCACCTACTCGACCCCGAACTGGCTCGCCAATCGAGCGTTGCCCTTCAATTTCAAGCCGCTCCAATATGGATCGATATCTACCGAAGCTATCAACGCGGCATACTGTAAGGGCGTCGCGCCGTTTCGTACACAAGGAAGCGTACACAAGGAGCTCGGAGCGATGTGGGAAGCCCTCATTGAGACCAGCCACGGAGTTCTCATAGCGCTGGTAATTTTTCGTACCACGGCAGGTCCGCGATCGGAAGCCTTGAGACTCGTGTCGGAGCGACTGTCATAAATCCCAGCGAATCACGCTGGAGCGTCTGATTTACTACGCCGAAGCATTCATTGTGAGTGGTAACCAAGCCGGCCGCGGAGGACATCGATGGAGGCTTTACTTCGACTCCCACAACCCCGATCTGGGACTCGAACGTGGTAGCCGAGCGACGGAAGACCGCTATTCCCCAGATACCGATCAGAAACAAGGGGCTCTCCTGGGTCTGAAACACCTGCGCCGCGTTCTCGTACAACTTTGACAGAATCGCCGAGGCCCTGCCTATCTCAACCTCTCCCGTACGCCTCATGGCAGCTCGCGCTACGGCTTCACCATCTATTAATGCCCTACCTATCTCCTGCACGCGATTCAATGAATCAATAAATGCTTCCTCCGTCCAAAACAGCTCTAGGGTATATGCCCCGCCGTTCTCGGCTACGATGACTACAGCTCCCGCCTCCCCGTGATCAACGAATTCTCGCGGTTTCATTCTTAATGGATGTATCAAGCTAAGAGCATCGGGGGGCGTAAGTCCGGCGCGCGAGGGAATTGCAAGGCGTAGCTCCGCTCGCGCCTCAGGCTGCTCAAGGTATTCCGCGATATTGCTTGAAGTCACCAGCGGTGGTGGCTCTGGTACTTCGCCATACTCGCAACAGAAGATATGCGCGCGAACTCCCTCTGGGCCCCACTGACACGAAGCGATCGGTCGCACATCGAAGCGTTGCACCGGTCGTCGCGCCGCGTGCTCCATCCCGCTGTGTCGCTCAAGGTGTTCACTCTCGCCAACAAACAATTCAGTGACACGGTGGTACAATCCCGCCCGCAATGGGCTGTAGATCCCATCATCATCGATCAGGCCAAGTTCGATAGGATCCGCGCCCACCCGCCGCTCCAACACCTCATCAAGGTGACCGAGGCCCGCGTGATTAAGAATACTCCGCGTCGAAGAGAGGCTCGCTTCCGTTCCAACACTCCCCTCAAGTCGCGGGCCGCGTAGACTACTAAATATGTTCTGATTGGACTGAGAGAATTGATCGGAGAACTGTGACATAACAAACCACTCTGCTGAGGCAGAGCGTACCATACGCTACGCGTCGAGCCTCACTTTTTTTAACAGCTCGGTTCAGAAATATTGGCGGGTAATTCGAAACATTTCGGCGCCCGACCCGGGCGCCCTCCAAAATATTTCTGGGCAAAAATTCGGCGCCACCTATGGGCGCCGACCAAGGAACGTCAATTACTTGAAGGACGGAGGATATGCCGTCACCTTTAACACTCAGGAATTCTCCAAGTTCAGCCCCGAGGGAGAGCCTACAACCGAGACCTATGAATACAGCGAGTCTGGCGCTCGAATCCTTGGCCCTAGTAACCAAGGAGAGTCGATACCTGATATGCTCGCTCGATACCGCAAAGATGAAGAGATCCTCGAACTGCTTCAATCCTAATCCCTCCGGGCATATGGCCTACCCGGAGAGTCCGGATCTGATCGTTTAAGACCTCAATAACACCCCCTCTCTTGCGGGCTTCCCGGCAGGCCCAATGTAATAAAAAACACGGTCAAAGAGCACGAATAAAGGTATGCTTACCATATCCATTGGGTCCGGGTGCGCTCGCGTCCTTGGCAGAGTTCTTTCAAACAATTCATATGGGTAGTCCGTGCAACCGAACGGAGAACCTCTGGGTTTCACCCCAGTCAAGTTATCGGTTCAACAAAGAAAGAACACACATGAACATCAAGAAGTCGATCGTTATGCTCGGGGCAGCAATCGCTGCCATCGGGCTCTCAGCCTGCGAGGCCACGGCAGGAGGTTACGGCCCATGCCGTGCTCAGACAGCTCCTTACCGGGGGAACAATACCGCCGGGGCTGTCATCGCTGGAGTCGCTGGCGCCGCGGTTTATAACGCGGCTACCCAGCCCCGTTACAGCTGCGGTGGTCGAAACAACATCGCTGGGACCCGGATCGCTGGCGCCGCTGGCGCTGCGATCTACCAGGGCTGTTACCCAAACAATGGGTCCTACAGCTATGGTGGGTTGAACTCGCGCGGTCAGCAGGTTCCCTATCCCGGAGGCTATGACCGTATGGGATATAGCCCCTACCAGCGTGGTGGACTCAACTGGCGCGGTCAACAGGTTCCCTATCCCGGAGGCTACGACCGTATGGGATATGGACGACCGTGCCGTTAAGGGACTAGGTTGGGGAGTTCGTGTGTACCGATGATCTGACTGGTGTACCAACACTTGCTTCAGGTTATTTGAGTTGCACGGACTCCCTTCCTTATCACAACGCTCAAGGTTGCAGGTATGTAAATCCCCCCTGAGCTTCAACTCTCCGAAGCCCTGCCTCGAAATGCACCGCGGCCCTCAACATATTCTCGGCTGCTACCTGATTGAGCGCGGCAAAGCCGTTTGCCTCATACATATCTACCCTACCGGTCCATCCCGCCGGAGCCTGCTGCTCTACGTTGCCACGGTCTATTAACTCCTGCGCAATCATCGAAAGAACGGTGTGCGGATATCGCATAAAAGCGGTCGCTATTTGAATACAACTAACCTCATCCCATACTCCTGGAGCAATCGTCGAGAGAATTGAATGAATACCCTGAACCGCGGGGCGCTGCAGCCATGGATCGCGAAGAAGAAGAAACGGCGCGAAGCGAAGCTCACTCATTACCAAACTCCTTACAATCTCATCCGAGCCGATCCCGAGTTGCCCTCCATATGCGATAACGTCCGCCATGACAACCATATCGGAGTGATCGGCCTGTGGGCACACGCTCATGGCTGAGTTATAGATATTCTGGAAATGTACCGACTGTGTGACAAAACCACACTCTAGTTGATATTTGACCACTCGTCCGATCATCTCGGTCTTATCCGGAGACGTGAGAACCTCGCGATGGTGCTCAGCTTTCGTAAGTAGCGCGGGTCGTACATGGGGGCGGATCCTCTCACACGAGGGGACCTCGAGTACTACCACCCCATAATTAAAATCCGAGAGCTCGGCCGTCGAGCGATGCTCCCTTCTACTCTTACCGCCGCGAAGAGCCCGATTAATCTCCTCTGAAATACCGGGCACACTAATGACCGCAACAGGAGTTGAGAGCCCTCGTTCTCGGGCTTCAGAAGCATCCCGCACCCCCAACTTGTTCCCTAAGGTAGCGAGGAACACCTCGCACATGATGTACTCACGCAGGGCGTGAGGAAAACTAAGCGCGCCGCGCACCCGCGGCCCTGTCTGCATCTCGCGCAAAGACGGTGACGATGGCTCTAATTGATACTTGGAGGGGTCCACATGACCGATCGATGGATACTGGCGCCACTCACTATCTCCAGGTCGATGCAGTGCTTCGGCACTCCCAGTACCTTTGCTGTAGAAAAACCGCCCGGGATAATCATTCACGGGAACATAAACACCCCTCCCCTCCCGCTGAGGATAGTTAGGTGAGTTGAGAAGCGGAACAAATGATTCACCTTGTAGCACCATCGACGGCGCCTTACCGAGCACCACAGTCGCGCGACGATCAATATCGAAGATATTAACAAGTGCTGGTGAATTCGTGGCCCCGATCCCCATGCGAGTAGGATCGGCAGGTATTCAGACGACTAAAGAGCCCTGGTCAAAGAGCTCGCTCATGTACGGGTTTCTCGTAGAGGAAAACTCACGGATTACCTTTGGGCCTGCCTGTAAGACGAAGCGACCTCCTGTCGGGCAACCCACTCACGTTTACATTCCGGCGTGGTTAAAACGTACACCCGACAGTTCGGAGGCAGCTCCGGATGCAGCATATCCCGATTGAACTGCTGGCGACAAAATGGACTACCACCCGACACCTCCGAGTTCACGGCGTGCACGAACCAGCGATTCCCCTTCTGATCCACGGTGCACCACTCGATATGTCCCCAGGACCTGCCACCCGAGCCACTACTTTTACACTTCGGATCTGGATCATAACAGATCAAAACACCACCGGGGAATTTGCCGGGGTGATACATCTGCCCCTCCCGAATCCGATTGCCGTCCGTTAGATCGTTTGCTTTAACAAGCTCTCGAGCACTCACGCCAAGCTCTTTGGCGATCCTTGATAAGGTGTCTCCCTTTTTGACGACATAGACCGCCGGGGCGCGCGGCAATACCGGATCTCGCTGTTCAACCGGCGTAAGGCTTTTCTCGTGTGGGGTAGACGGTAATGGTTCTGCCTTCTTCTCGCACCCTGAAAGCGCGAGAGCTAAAGCAGCGCCCATACCAGCGAGTTGTTTCATGACACAACCTCCTCTTCTGGTATGGCCCCCGACTCGATGGAAGAAGCCTACTCCTCGTAAATTCCATCGATGAAGCTCGTGGTTACTATCTAGCCCTATCCAAAAACAAAGACTTAGAGCCTCTCACTGCCCCCGACCACGCACTAACCCGCATATTGCATGAAGCCTGCTACTACGACCGCCGATAATAGCGCTTTTTCGGCTCAAAAATCGATTTTCAGACCGGAAGGTATCTCGATACGATTCCGCCCTGAAAATAGCTTTTTGAGTTCGCCCTTTGGGCCCGAAAAATCACCATTCTCGCCGCTCTCGCGACGCAGTTTCATGAAATATGCGGGCTAATTCTTTCAAGCGCATAAGGGCTCAAAGAAGCGCGCCGCGCTTGACGGGGACGATCTCTCCCTTGATACAAAAAACGATCTGAAAACGCTTCTCGCGAGTCGTTATAAGGAACTCGTAGCTCATTCGAGACACGAGAGCGCTACGAACCGGTCAATGCGCTCCTAAGATTGACTGCAAACGCGTACACGTTCTCAACCTCGGCTCCCGGATCGCTGGCGACCATCTTGGTTGCCAAGCTCGCGGCTCGCACATCACACAACCTGTCAAGGGTACAGGGCGCAACACAATAGATCCCCCTCACCGCATCAAGTAAGACCGTGTCGATCCAGGTAACTGCTCCATCAGCGAGCGAGGCGATCTGCTCTCTCCCCTTAGTGGCATTCGAGAGGGCTGGAGTTATCTCAACCCCTATTCTCACAAGTTGACGCTTCATATCAGATGGGAGCTCGGTCAAGCGCCGCGTGGAATCACGAAAGCTTAGACACTGCGCAATCTTGGTATGAGCACACAGAATCTGTGAAGCAGCGCGAGCTTTAGTGACGGATTCTGGCCTCGACACTCCCAACTCAATCAAAGCGTGCTCGATCCCAAACGAGAGATAATCGGAGCGCATAGTACTTTCAAGGGCCCGAAGAACAAGAGGAGCCACCGCGTCATTTTTCGCCGCCCCCGCGCACGCGTTGCGAACCTCAGCTACAAACTCACGCCAAGACTTCGCAAGCGACTGACCAGCACTCCCCGCCACTTGACACTGATCGGCTTCGTGAGAGCGCTGAATTCGGGCAAAGAGATCGAGAGCTCTTGTTGATACAGTCTCGAATCGAGAAGCTGTGCCACTGTCACGAGGAATAACGCGTGTAGAACTGGGACCCATAGACTCCTTTCAATACGAGTTTCGTGATGGCCCAACTGGACAGGTCGAGGGAGGCCGAGGCATGGGCGTGACGTCAGGCTCTCGCACCGGCGGACGCGCTGGCACCGTATTCGGCTCAGGATCAACCTGGGGCTTTGGCTTCGTGGGCGCCGGCTTTACAGGCGGCTCCTCAACAGGCATAGCCTGCGTCGATCCACCGATAGAGGGGAGTCGCATGCCTGCAATCTCAAAGTCATGAAATATTCTGTGATGTGTGGTTTGACCGATAGCCATAAAGCCTCTTTATCACGGCACTATAATACGCGGACAGTTATTCAAAGCAAATTCCTCGACAAAGTGCTTGACCCAGGCAAACTCGAGCTGCTCAGTCATACCAACCTCGTGCCGCAGAATTCCTCCGATTCTCTTAAGGGAGGGAAACAGGTACTGCTTTGGCTGCCCGGAATTGGGGAAGCGCAGCGCCATATCAGAGCCCGTTATAAAGACTGTGCCTGCCTGTCGGGCAAAGAGCCGTGTGTACTGAAGCTCTAAAATAGGAAAGTCCCGAGGCTCCAGATCTTTACCGGAACGAACCATCTGATTTCGAATAGTCAGAAAATGTTCCAACATTCGAGTTCGCGAGCGCCGCACCTGCATATCCAACTGCTCAGGGGCCCGACTATTCCTGTCATCACTATTCGAACCATCTGCCGACGCCTTTTGCTCCTTAGAATCAGTCGCGGAATCCTCAAGAGTGGCTGGAGACTCTTCACTATTTACGTAGTCCTTTGCCCAAGCCTCTTCCATCGAGAGAAACGACGAATGAAGATCAAGGAAGAAATTAACTTTATCCTTTAACCCATCATGTTCATCCAGAGCTTTTCTCAATACTTCCGCGACAGCCGGCGTGAGAGTGCGGTAATATTCTTCCTGCGCTAGAGCTCGATGCACATGACGAGGCGACTGCCATGGACTCTCCTGCCAATGCGCTGAACGCTCAAATTCATGAGACTCTCCCTCCCCAAAGGGCCACGCATTCGCGAAACTCCCCCATCGCACACACGAGGAGCCAACATCAAATATGATGCGCCCGCTCGCGGCACACTCCTCCGCAATCCCCTCGGGAGTCAAATCCAGTCTATTCACGTCGACTCGATCTTCAATCGCGAACGCCAACTTCCTGTGAAGAACATGCTCCGGCACAAGCCACATCCGGGCCTCTGGAAGTCGATCGTTATGAAAATGATCGTTAAATATAATCGCTGAGTAGGCCTCTCCCTCGAAACTGGCGCGGTCCCTCCAATAATCAGGCATCGGCCTGCCGCCGGCCTCCAAGGAGCGCGTAATCAGAGAGAAACCACGAAACAGATAGAATTCAACATCGCGCCCACCACGCAGATACGAGCCTAACCATGGACAATGCTTAAAGTACGTGCGAGTGGCTTGCGGGGTAGAGAAGTCGAACGCGTTCTTAAGCTTCAAACCAGAAAGGCGAATCCCCGGACCGGGGTAGGCGTTGGGATCCGCAACCCTAAAAAGTTGTGTCTCCCCTTTGAGAGCCTCCGCCATCTGCCTCAACAACCAGGGCGCTCCATCGAATGAAGACGCATATCCTTTTCGAACGTTCAATTCATAGCGAGCGGCAGCGATCAAACGAAACGCTCTGGCTGTCTCCGCGAGTGCTCGCTCTGGTTCTTCTGTGCCCGGCATACCCGGCGCGTTATCAACCCCGTACTGTTCCTTGTAAAACTCTCGGCTCTGTGGGCTATTGACCCCATCTAGGTTTACCTCCCGGAAAAACCGCTCCTCAAGCTTGTAGAATGATTGGGCTGCGCATGCCTCACGAAATGAGTTGAGGTATTTAACGAGGCGATCATCTCTCTCGCGTGGAGAATGTATGCGCGCGAGCGCCTCGATCCGTTGCCCGAAATACCTCCACACAACGGGGTCCTCAGGAACATGCGCTAGCAACTCAAAACCGGGATTTCTATTCGTGGACCCAAAGCGCTTCTGACTCTCGCCATTCTCTTTGAGCGCCCCCAAGAAGGCGGGCCGTCCTATCGGTTCAGGCAATCGATCATGATCCGGCTCGGTGTAACAGAGCGAGTGTCGGGCGAAGTGGCCCCATAACGCTGTCATATCATCAAGTTTACCCTGCCTTCCAAGGCCAGCGATCACCTCCACAAATCGTTCAGCGACATACATCGGCATCCGCTTCTCAAGCACATACCACAACGCGGCATGGCCGAGATCAGACATCAACTGATTAGCCCAGGTATCCTGAGAGCGATAATCATCTGGCGGTAGCGTCACGCTCGCTGACTGCTCACGAGCAATCGCCCTCAGAAAGAAACGGGGAGCGCTCTGACAAAAGCTCTCGATCTCAGAGATAGCCTCAGAGCGTGGTATTATCTCGCCACTCATGAGATCCGCGATCAGAAACACGACGGAGTTCTGACGAACGATGGGCTCTCGCTTCAGGATATGCGCCATCAGAGCCGAGAGCATCCTCTCCTTATCTTGGTCACCAAGAACTCCACCTGACTCTATGAGCCGATGAGCAAGCTGATCACTCACCCCCGACTCCGCCGAACAGAACTGTCGAAGAAAGCAACGTACTCGCGACAAGAGATGCTCTCCCCTTAGAACGCGAAGGTCTTCGTGAAGCATCTGGAGCTGCTGATCGAGCCCCTTGCGGGCTGCTACATACATTGAATCGAGCGTTTTCTGTCTTTCATCACCAACAAGGGTATCCAACAAGGCATCACTGAGCATGGCTGCGACCTGCGAACGCAGAAGTGGATTATCAGAGCGCGCGGCACCCTCAAGCGATATCCTCTGAAAGTCTTCCCCTCGACCGGACTGAATGAAACGCTGATGAATATGTTGAAAATTGCTAATAACCTGATCGAGGCTCTTGCTCCCTGGATGGACCTGCTGAAAGGCCGCGATGGCATCCAATACGAGGTTAGGCCGTTGAAACGGGGCACTACCCGCCGATAACGTCGGTAGATGCGCCGCTGTTTTACCGGATGCGCTACTCGGGTTGTGAAAAGCAGGATCCATAACACCTCAGAATCGCACGATTACCGGGTTAATCAAGAGGCCTGGGTCACATTGCCGTACATGCGGTGCTTGGTCGCCACCGATTGGTGAATAACCCGAGACAACTCGGCGCCCTCCTACGCAGTAACACGAAGAGCGTGAACTAATTCCCCCAACCGCAGGGACACGAACTCGTCAAAGTCTTTTGAGAGCACTGTCTGCAGATTGATCGGGTCTGACTGGACCCGCGACATGAGGCGCGCCATCGCCAGGGCATCAGCGGCGCTCGCCTCACACGACCTTTGCCACCGCGACTGCAGCGAAGAATCCCAGGCACGCAAGTCTCTCTTCCAGAGATCGTCACTACCAACTCGAGAAAGCGCGCTCGGCGCCACGTCAGGTATCTCATGGATCGAGGTACTCACCGTCACAAGCCGTTGAGCGCGGAGATCGAACGCTGCCATGGAGAATTCAATTCCCCAAAAGATCTCATGGGTCGTGTCCCCGGTACAGATACGGGTGGTCTTAACCTCCGCCGTAACCTGCGCGGCTGGAACCTCCGGCCTATCGGGAATGGGAGCTTCACCAGCTCTGGCCTCAATCATCCGCGATACCGCGCCGCCTAACTTTCCTATGGTAATATGTTGTGCTTGAGAGGAACCTGAATTTTGTTGAGCAACTGCCAGCATTGTGCGACCCCTTTTTCTGGTAAACTACTCGCTTTTGCTGGCTGGTTTCAATAAAAAAATGTCTTCTTGGCTCTCCATGTAGCCGCTCAAGGGGCAGCACAGTCGAACACGTTTCCGGCATGGCGCTTGATGGTAAGGATCATCGAATGCGGCGTAATTCCTACATAAGGCTACCACGATCTTCACACGACAGCAGACTACTGGCGCTTATGAAAAACATGCTAGACACCGAAAAACCCACGTGTATGAAGCCGGCGGCAGCGCGACGAGAGGAAACCCATCTCGCGCGCTGCCGCCTACGCTTAATCAGCCAGGGACTGGATTAAGCGCTGACCCTCTTCGGAGAGTTTCGCGGGTATACAGCGACGGTCTCCCTTTCGAGCAGAGCGCTGAATCCACCCACGCTTCTCAAGGCGGTCAAGCCTTCCCGTCACATTCGCATTGGAGGTGCGAATGGTTCTTGCTATCTCTGAGGGCCGAATGCCATCAGGAGAGCGCCCGATGATGCTGAGCATCATCAGGTCGTTAACGCTTCCGACGGAGAACCTCTCGACGAGGACTCCGTGGAGCCGTAGCATTGCATCTACTGTTTGGTGCAGTTCCATTGTTCTGGGTTGGGTTTGGGTTTGTATAGCACCGAATTTAACCTTGTGGCCGCATTCGATGAAACAAACAGGGCGACCCTTTTGGTTTCATCGAACGCTCAGCATCACTCTACCCATATTCTAGCGTGAACGGTTGATTGTAATTACTCCAGCATACTCTCCCATATTTTTCACGAAGTTCGCTACGCTCGCCGTGAAAAATGCGCGGAAATAGGCCATCCGTGGCCTTTTTCCTTATCGCCTACAGTTAGTGTGGGACCCCGATGTGCCCACACAATCTGTAGGCTCCAAATTCCTACGCTGCGCTCCGGAATTTGCAAGTGCATCCATGCACTTGCTCGCCCAAATATTGCACTATAGTGCATAGTGCAATATCCGGGCTAAGCAACTCTGCGTTCCGGAGGTGGATCAGACCTCAGACAGTCTTTTCTAATTCCAACAGATTCGAACAGGATGTCCGGATTATACAGCCGCGAGGACCCTGCCACCGGGGGCAAGCACACGTTGAGCCTCGGCGCTGAGGGCACCGCCCTTCGTGATAACGATGTCGCAGCTGGCCCTTGGTAGTGGACTCCCTTCCGGCCCACCGGGGACCACAAACACCGGAGGCTTCGGAGTAATGCCCTCGGCCACGCTTCTCATATCTGCCAACATCGCTTCCCGAACAGACTGGTCACGGTGGACTCGAACAACAAGGGAATCACCCACCAGAGCCTCCCGCCAGACCTTATCTGTAAGATCACCGGTCAGATCAGCCACTACCTTTCCAGCAGGGCATACCTCGGCTCGAAAGAGCCCGATCAGATTCGTTAATGCCCCTTCATGCCACCCCGACTGACCGCGTGGATTGTTGTAGCTGGGAGTAATATCAAGAGCTGGCCACAGGTACAGAGACAGGTGGGACAATTGCTTTCTGGCAAACTCACTGTACGGAACGGGCTCCATCACACCACTCAAGCTATACATCTCTTGATAAAGTCTCTGTCCCCCCTCGCGAAACACGTCGTACGGCGCACTAAATCCGAATAGGTCGGCAGCCCGCAGTATTTTTTCCTCGATCGATTGCGGCTCGATCATTGAATTCGTTCCCATGATTATTCGCGCGACTTTGAGGGCATGTCGATCGTCCGCGCCTTGGCTTCGAAGTACGTTGTAAGCGAAAAACGCGTGGACATCCTCGCGCGAGGGCAATGCCATCGAGCTGGGGGCGATATCGTAGCGGGCATCATGCAGAAGGGCAGCCTGCTCTAACGCCACGCAGTCAACATCTACACCATATTCCCGCGCTCTCGCCGCAAATCTCAACGCATGATCCCTCGTCTCACGCGCGTGGCCAACATTGTGGAAGGGCGCCACATCCACGGTTGGATAGAGGCTCTCAAGCATAGCCTCTATCCGCGAGGTCACAGCTTCAGCTACGCGTGGCTCTCCTGGCTCAACCGCGAGGGATGGAAGTCGCGTCTCATGTGTGAGAGGGCCAGCCTCTTTAACAGGCGTCACGTCGCCGCCGCTAGCCCCATGTGCACTTTTCGTTGAGAACATCGCTCTTCCTGTGTCACGAGCGCACAATGCGCTTCCACTGAGATCCTATCACTAAGATCTATCGACAGGTTTACGAGAAACCGTGAGGGCCTTTAGGCTAGACCTCACAACTGGGGAAAAAGCGAGTGAAACGGAGCTCCTATCGGATGAAAGAGCTCGAAAAATGCTTTAGAGAAGCCGGTAAAAACGGCTACCGCCAGCACAACTATCTGAGTCGCGTAGCTATCGCTAACGCCCGACAGCCTTAAATATTCGCTCAGAGACCTCTTGAACAGTCCCTACTCCGTCTACTTCCTTTAACGAGCCACGATCTCGATAGTAGGTCGCGACTGGAGCGGTTTGAGCCCAGTAAACTTGCAAACGGTTTGCCGCCACTGCCGCCGTATCATCCGAGCGATTTGAGCCACTCGTCAGACCTCGATGACGGATGCGCTCCATCAACACCTGCTCAGGAACCGATATCTGCACAACAGCGGTCAGCTCCGTATCTGTCTTCTCTAGGATACCTGCCAAGATCTCCGCCTGCCGCACGGTACGAGGAACTCCGTCTAAGAGATAGCCTTTGGCACAATCAGGGCGTTTCAACCGCTCCTCGATTACCTCCATGATCACCTCATCCGAGACCAGCTCTCCGGCATCGAGGGTTGCCTTGACCTTCAGGCCCAGGGCGGAGCCGGAAGCCACCTGCTCACGCAGGATCTCCCCGGTCGAGATATGTGGAATACCGAACTTTTTTACTATCTCCATCGCCTGAGTGCCCTTGCCAGCACCCGGAGGTCCCAAAAGAACTATTCGCATGAAATGCTCCTGTAATTACAAACAGCTCAACAGCACACAGAATTAGCGACGAACCAATCGACCCCGAGAGAGACCAGCTCCACCGAGCCCACGTCCACTCTTTGATGACTTCGACATGAAGATCTCGTAGTTGCGAGCCACCAACATCGACTCAATCTGAGCCGCGGTATCAAGGGTAACACCAACAACGATCAGCACCGCCGTACCACCGAACACGTAGGCGAACTGAGAAGCTCCCAGATTGAGATACACCATCTGAGGCAACACACATACGAGCGAGATGTATACCGCGCCCCACAGGGTGAGTCGGTTTAGAATACCGTAAAGATAATCGGCGGTCTCACTGCCCGGCCGCACAAGCGGGATGAACCCGCCGTTTTTCTTGAGGTTCTCAGCAACCTCCGGGGGATTAAAGACAACTGCCGTGTAGAAAAAGCTAAACAGGACGATCAGACCGACGTAGATCGACTCATATCCCCACGACCCCGGTGTAAACAAGCGCCCGAAAACGGAGATATCCATCCCGGGAATGACCGTCACTAAGGTAGCTGGCATGACCAAGATCGCGGACGCGAAGATAGGTGGAATAACTCCACTCATGTTCACTTTCAGGGGCATGTACTGGGTCTGCGCCGCGGTCATGCGCTTTCCGACCATGCGACGTGGATACTGCACGGGGATCTTCCGAGAAGATCGCTCAACATAAATGATCGCGTAAATGGTAAAGAGCGAGAACATTAATAGAAAAAGAACCGTAAACGGCGACACCTCACCGGTGCGCGCTAGCTCGACAGTTGAGCCAAACACTGATGGCATACGAGCGGCGATACCAGCGAAGATGATGATACTT
>JAFMIS010000228.1 GCA_017853915.1 bacterium | reverse complement strand
TGTGCTCTTCCGATCTATCTGGTCGAGATTTTTTGTCTCGTGTGTTGCCGCCTCCAGGTTTTGAATCACATGCTTCAACATTGAATGCACAGACTCCTCCCATTCCGCGCCACCGCGGGCTGCAGCGGAAGCCGCCTCGCTCTGTCTGGAAGAAGCATACAGAGAAGCTAGAACTTCCTGTGCTTGCGGATAGTTCTCCTGCGCTACGTGGCTCTGTACCTCGCGATCAAGCGCAAGTAAACGCTCAAGTGTCTTTGTGAGTGAGCTCCACTCATTTCCAGAAAAAACCGCGCGGTATTCGTTCGAGTGTTCATCCAATGTCATGACATGCCTATGAAACGAATGCACCCGCTCATGAAAAAGCATCGCTAGTGAGCGGGTAGCCGCATGTTTCGGATCTCGTGGCCCAAGAGTCGAGGGGGCTACCCAGCGCTCGAAGACCCACACAAAGCCGACTGCCTCGGCCAGTCCCATAGCAACTAAAAGAGTGAAATCATCTATGATGTACACATAAGTGTCTTCGGTCAGGCTCGGCCATCACTCAATACTATGGCGCTTTAAGTTTTGTTTTTTCTCGACATTTTTAAGTACGGAAATCACCTAATCCGCTCCGAGGGCATTCCCCAAGTCTCATGTGCCTAATGAACTACCGTGGCGTGTCGTTGTAACACCCTGTGCGGACGGAACCTTTTTGCTAATGTGGGATGGATTGCGCACAACGTCATGCCGCGGATGTCGGAGCATGCCTGGCTGGGATTTGAGAGGAGCTTCATGTAGTCCCGCATGAAATCGAGCGGGGATGTCATGTGTTTCTTCCGCGACGCCACTGGCCGTAGGTTGTTTTCATAGTATTCAGCCGATAGTCCGAACTGAATTGTCCTTCCTACCGAGAAGATGAGCAGCTCATCTACCCGACCCACGAGGGTATATATCCCTTTTGGTATGCAGTTAGCGTCCGTAGTGAGTTCCCAAGTTGATCCGGGGGAAAAGTTCGTCGTCATAGCCTCTCCGATGTCAAATAGCGACAGCTTTAAATAGATAGTTCGAGGCTTTCGGAAAAAAGTTGTGTGAAAAGCGTTTAATTTTCCAATCGTAATCCCTCAACGCTATGCGATGAACGATCGGTCACAGGGTAGGGGAGCCAACGGGCCCATCGCATCGGCTAGGAGGGTTGAGGTCGGGCCAGTAAAGTTCGAATTGGTTCAGCGCAGGCAGGATACGTGGCGGCCATAAGCATCGAGTGGCAGAGATAGATTTCGGCGGAGCGGGTTGCAAGTGCATAAGCAGGAAAGACCATCAATATGATAACCCGTGCCAATACCACACGTGGTGCTGAACCCCGTTCCACAAGCGCCAAAACAGGAGCGGCGATGCACACAACCTCATTTTCAAAACGGCCTGCCAGTTCACAGAGAGACCTATAGAGATTAGTAGGAAAATCAGAAACAGGTAGATGCCTTGAGGTTTTAAGAAGAGGAGGTGCAAAGCCAAGGTGAGTTTTCCCCAGTTCGCATGTGGATCCCGTATGCCGTCGTATGCCAGCATAACTCCCACTAGAAGAATAATTCCGAGTTGTCCATATTGAAGTGAAGCGATAAAGGGCAGATACAAAAAGAATACAGCTGATGACGCTCGCGAAAGACCGCCAAAGTGCTTTCGACACCACACGTAAGCCACAATCATAATCAGGAGAGGGCTTGCGATAAGTAAAAATGGCTGAGGCTCATCGATTGATCGTGTCATTTCGGCGCCCGACCCGGGCGCCCTCCAAAGATGCCGCAATGATATGCATGGAGGGCAAGTTCCAACCTTCATTGAAAAGTTCCGAAGGTGCCCAGTTTCTCGCTGTATGGGGTCATTTATTGCGTAGCGTTGTATCCCAGGCGCAACTATAGTGTTGCCATGCCTATGTTCATAGCTAAATACGCCATCACCGCTTTTATAATTGTGGCGGTTTCCGAGGTCGCAAAGAGAAGTGATCGGTTGGGCGCTCTTATCTCATCGCTTCCGTTTGTTACCATCCTCATAATGGTATGGCTTCAGATTGAGCGTCAGGGATCTGAGAAGATATCTCAGCACGCATTTTTTACATTTTGGTATGTGCTGCCGACGCTGCCCATGTTTTTGGTGATGCCTTGGCTCCTCACTAGGGGCGTTAACTTTTGGCTGGCACTGGTTGTCTGCGTACTAGTGACGCTGGCATGTTTTGTGGCCACGGTATACTGCTGTCGCAAGTTTGGGGTAGAGCTTGTGCCGTAAGCTCCGACTAGACTGATATCTTGAGATAGGATCTGTCATCAAAACTTACCGCTCCGGGCGCTATGCCTTTAGTTGAGGCATGGTCACCGATTCGCATCGGATCGAGGCGTAGCGATGTGTCGAGGTATTCCTCGCTATCGCGCAGAGACGGGAACAGTTTTGGATAACCGTCGCTACTTAAGACTAACGACTTTAGATCGGCGGGCAGTGAGATAAGCGCGGGTGCTGGTGGTGAGATAGCATCAAATACAGGGTACACCAGATCTCTCTTCGGAACGCCGTGGAGTGTATCATGTGGAGAGTATGCGAGAGGGTTGGCGTTCGCCAAGGTCACAGCCGCTCGTAGATCCTCCATGATCGCCTCACGGCCTGGGTCGACTCCGACAGGGAGCGTGCCCTCCTCTGCGAAGGCCTTTATGATCTGCGCACGACGAGTTGCCGCTAAGCGATCAACCAGGCGCTCATGGTACAGCGGCATAAAGCCATGAGGTAAGACGAAACCAAACGAACAATCGCCAAGGTGATAAAGAAAACGTGCTTTAGAGTCGTATATCACCAGTGATGCTAAAGGGCTTGCCCCCGGTTTTCGCAGGTCGATTCCAGACATTAACGCGGCTTCTTGCAACTCGGACTGCGCGTGAGATAGCACTTGCCATAGCTCAGCGGTGCTTTTGCTGAGCTTTCTTGCAAGCACAGTGGCCATCGCAGCTTCCCCCGACATCGAAGTCCCATCGATCGTCCATGAGTGCCCATATTTCTCGGTTGCTGCGTCAACTACGCCGAAGAATCGAGGACCGAGGATCAGTCTATCCCCTCCACCAAGAGGGTCTCTGAATTTCCCGAGAGTGTAAGCCTCTTCCACGGTACATGCCGGAGTGTGGGCGACTAACATACGAAACTACCACTTGAAAATTAATCGGGGCTCTCTCGCTGACAGGCGTCGCCGAGATTGCACCGTATCCGAGATTTTCCCCGTCTCTGGGCTCTGTCTCTCCCTAGGATGGGAGGCAATTCAGTACCAAAGAGACACTTCAGAAACAAGGCAATGTGTGAATCCTCGAGAAAAAGGCCGCTACGGTTACAAAATCAAGCTGACATCAAACGGTTAGCGACACAGAGCGTGAGTTGAGTGGTGCTGAGGCTTGTGGTAACCTCTTCATGAAATCAAGAGAGGGGGCTAGACACTGGGTCGTTAGGCCCCCCCACAACCGACGCTCGTTCTCCACGAGTGAACGGTGTGAACCAGAGGTGGGAAGTGCTTATGCAGTGTGCTGAGCAGTTCGCGCTAATCCTGGACAATCGTCTGGGTGAAGATTTGCCCTTTCTGATAACAGATCGGGAAACCTCTTCGTAGACATGTGCGTATATTATTGGTGTTCGCATGCGTGGGGTAACTCATGACATAGCGCGAGCTCTCGATCTCTCGGGGCTTCGCGGTTCTGTTCCTTCTGATATCGCGCCAGATCTGGTGCCGGGGCGTGGTGATAGTATTCGCCCGTGTTCGGAGTGGGCGGATGTGTGTCGTTTCGTTGAGGCTCGAGAGGGACACCCCTCTGTGTGTAAAATACTCCTTCATCCCTATTCAGCAGAGGAGTATCTTGAGCGCCGCGCACGTCTGTTCTTAACTCATGATGCGCGGGGTGGCTTTGGTCTCGTCGATAACGAGCTTATATCGTTGTTTAGTTACCCCGGGATGAAATATGGGAGCATGCTAGTCTCCGAGGCTAAACGTCTTGGAGCCAGTTATCTCACATGTTTCGATGTAGGTGGTGTTCTCGTGCGATTTTATGAGCAGCATGGATTCCAGGAGGTCTCGCGAGCCGCATGGGACCCAGATCGCGCCGCAAGCAATTGGTGCTACAAGACGTTTGGCTCCCCAGATGTGGTGGAGATGTCTCTATGACGTATTCAGTTTTCAACCCTGAGCCATCTATACCAGTAGTGGCTAACGTGCCGCACGCATCATCGGCAATACCGGATGAGGTTCGCGATCAATTCATCATTTCAGATCAGCAGCTTCATGAGGAGCAGCGCCTGCTCGTAGATTGGTTTACTGATGAGCTGTATGCCCCAATTCAAAGAGCTGGCGGGTGTATAGTGCGCCACGGCGTGAGTCGTTTTGTGCTCGATCCTGAGCGCTTTGAAGATGATTCCCAAGAGGTAATGGCAGCCAGAGGGATGGGCGCGTTGTATACTCACGGATGTCATCGCCAGGAGATTAGGCGCCAGCTATCCGCGGCCGAGCGAGAGGTGATGTTGGCGAAATACTATCGTCCCTACCATGCTGAGTTAATATCTCGGGTCAGCAAGACGATTGAACGTTTCGGGAGGTGTTTTGTCATCGATTGTCACTCCTACCCG
>JAFMIS010000227.1 GCA_017853915.1 bacterium | reverse complement strand
GAGAAAATGTACCAACACCTGGGTCTCGGTGTATTGGTCATGGTAGCACTCGGGATTGCTACCCTCGTCTCGCTCTCTCCCACCTGGTTAAAACTGGCGCACCTGACGATGGCGAACGTCCTAGTGGTGATGGCAGCGCGCTGCCTCTTTCATACCCTCCGCCCGAAATAGAAACGCAGTTTCACTACAACCCCGACCTCCAGTGACTTTTTTATTTGATTTAGGTGCCTATCAGACCAGGTAGCTCAGCTGTGAAGGTTCCCATCGTGGCACCCTCGCATCAAACCTCAAGGATGTCGGATCTCAATTGATAAACACCGTCTCAAAACGGCACATAAAGAGACTTATGAGTCTGCTTTTGGTATAAGCCCTCAACCCATTCTCTCACCTCCACTATGAGCGATTCACATCATCCAAACACATTATCCTCAACGGTCAACCTTGCCAGGGCCTCATGGGAATCGACCGTCGGTAATCGGATCAGATTCTTCGGCTTTGTTTTTCTCTATGTCATCGCCTATTCAATAGATTTAGTGGTCCCATGGGCAATCGGATGGACCCTCGGCGTTTTCGTAAAGCAGGGACTCACGCAGGAAGCATTCAACGAAAGCCTCAAAGGGATCGGTCTGTATGTGGGGCTAAAAATGGCGTACGCCGCCAGTCACCACTTTGGGCGTTATTTCCAAGGCACAACCGCGTATGGATCCCGCTTCCGAAAATTGGAAGAGGTGTTTACGGCTCTGATTAGCTTTCCCCTCAAATGGCACGTACACCATCATACGGGAGAAAACCTCAGTAAGCTTCATCGCTCAGTCGGCGCGATAGAGTCTGTGGTCTCAAATTACATCTGGCAGATCATCGATGGCGTGATGAAGTTTTTTGCCGCCACGATGCTGATATTCGCGCTTGATGCCGAAGTAGCGATTACAGTTTTAGTCATGGGCTTCATCACCGTTATGGTGATGATTCTTTTCAACGCCAGACTCACTCGAAATATCCGCAAAAATAATCGGTTCTACGATCGCTTGAATAGAACCTGCGTTGACTACCTCTCAAATATCATCACCGTGAAAACACTCCGCCTTGAGGGGCCTGCTACATCCTACTTGACGCACCAGCGCGAGGAGGGATTCCGCTTGTGCAGAAAGATCTGGAAGTACCAAGAGCTCAAATGGGGCACTATCGCCGTAGGTTATAGCCTTGTCATGGGTACCTCCCTGTATGTCTATTTCTCCAACCAACGCGCGCTCGGCACAGCCTTCGATGTCGCGCAGGTCTATGTACTTTTGAATTACCTCGACAGAATATTCGCGGCGATTGGGTCCTTCACCGGCTACTATGGAGGCATCATAGAAGCCGCCACGGCTTACGATGACGCCTCAAGCGTGCTGACAGAATCTCAACAATTGATTGAACCACCTCGAACCAGCGCGATACCTCGCTCGTGGTCCACACTCGTATTGCGTAATGTCTCATTCTCGTACGGCGGCGACGTCCAAAATCTGAAGCGCGTGTCTGTATCATTTCGGCGCGGCGAGAAGATTGCCCTCGTAGGTCCGTCAGGTGGTGGTAAATCAACTTTACTCAAAGTCATGGCGGGCATGTTGGCGGTCCAGGAGGGTGAAGCCAGCACCGAAGAGGGCAAGATCTTTTCATTAGATGATGTCGCCCACATTAGCCTTCTCGTTCCTCAAGAACCGGAGATATTTTCAGAAACAGTTCGCTATAATCTAAGCTTCGGTCAGGAGTTCTCGGACAAGCAACTTCAGAAGGCGATTGAGATCTGTCGCATCGACCACATACTTCAGAAACTGCCCAAGGAATGGGATAGTCTACTCGAGGAGGCGGGATTGAACATCTCTGTGGGAGAGCGTCAACGGCTGGCTCTCGCTCGAGGTATCTTGCGGGTTCCCGGCAAGGACATACTTCTACTAGACGAACCAACTTCGAGCCTGGATCCTCTGACTGAAAAACAGATCTTCGCCGGTATTCTGCACGAATTTAGCGAACTCACCGTCATCACCGCATGTCATCGCTTAGCTCTGGTACCGCTCTTCGATAAAGTCATATACGTGAAAGAGGGACGAATTGAGGAGGTCGGATCATTCCCCGAGCTACGGGCCGCCGGCCGAGGATTTTCAGCCGCATGGTCAGACTATGAGCGTACCGTGACGAGTGGCGATGGGGGCGCCGCGGCGTGAACACACTCTTCTGCCCCCTCCGAAGCGTCACACAGACACCCAGTCAATCCGCTGGCAACCCCCTCACTAACCCCTCTCGGTCTGCATTCGCATGAGTCAATTTGACCGCAACGTCATTAAGAGATTTTTTGAACTGACTATCCCGTTCTTTCGCTCGGAGCGCAGACTTCAAGCTTTTGGCCTTCTAGCTCTCGTACTCTCACTCTCACTCGCAGTGAACTTTATCTCAGTCGGCATCAGTTATATTGGCCGAGACTTCATCAACGCGCTCCAAACCAAGGATTCAGTCCTATTTCGGAACAAGCTTCTGCAGTACTTGGGCGCTTTTTGCATCCTCGTTCCCATCGACGTTTTTTGCACTTATACCGAACAACGCCTCGGCCTCCTCTGGCGACGCTGGTTCAGCCTTCAATTTTTGGCACGCTATTTCTCTAATCGCTCGTACTACCGATTAAATCTCAAAAGCGAAATCGACAATCCTGACCAACGAATTCAACAAGACATCAGCTCCTTCGTTGGCGGAAGCCTCTCCTTTTTCTTCACTATCTTCAAATCGTCTGTGCAACTACTTTTATGGGTTTTCGTGCTCTGGTCAATCTCGTGGAAGCTCGTCGCAGCGGCTTTCGGCTACGCAGTGATCGGCTCTCTCGTTACCTATGCTCTTGGTCGACCTCTAATTGGCCTCAATTTCTCGCAATCAAAAAAGGAGGCGGACTATCGATACAAGCTCGTTAATATCAAAGACAATGCCGAATCGATCGCGTTTTATGGGCGTGAATTACACGAGTTCACTCGAACACGACAACGACTAAAGGGCGCCCTGAAAAACCAGCTCTCGATTTTCAACTGCACTCGAAATACGGAGTTCTTCACGAAGGGCTACAACTATGTCCTCGCGATTCTACCGACGGTGATCGTGGCACCTCTTTTTTTCGATGGTCAGATTGAGGTTGGCGTGGTTCTTCAGGCCGGCGCGGGCTTTGGCATCGTCGTCAACGCCCTCTCGGTCGGAGTGAACAATTTTGCGCTCCTGGGAGGGCTTGCTGCCGCCACAAACCGCCTCGGATCTTTTTCAGAGGCGTTAAGTCGATCACGTGAACCACTATCTCCGGGGGATGTCATCAAAGTCAAAACTGGTGAGACCATCGAGCTACGATCCCTCACTATATGGACCCCTCGCCGGGAACAGGTACTGATCAAAGATCTTTCTCTTGTGATGCGCGATTCCTCTCTTTTAATTACAGGCCCCAGCGGCAGCGGGAAAAGTTCAATTCTCCGGGCGATTGCGGGACTGTGGGACTCGGGGAGCGGAACCATTATTCGACCTGAGCTGAAGAACGCGCTCTTCCTCCCGCAGCGCCCATACATGATCCTCGGATCATTACGTTCACAGCTACTGTATGGTGTTACACGCAAAGGCCTTCTGGACCGCGAATTGACAGATGTCCTGGCGCGAGTGCGCCTCACTGAGATGTTTAGAAGGGTCGGAGGTTTAGAGACCACTCTCGATTGGCCGAATGTTCTCGGAACCGGAGAACAGCAACGACTCTCCTTCGCTCGAGTGCTTCTGATTAAACCAGGCCTCGTATTCCTCGATGAGGCGACTACAGCGATGGATCATTCGATTGAAACGGCCTTATACGAGTCGCTACCCCAGTATGTTGGCCAATACGTGAGCACCGGAGATCCTTCGACTCTGGGTAAGTATCACAAGCACATCCTGACACTGAATGGAGATGGCACGTGGCACTTCGAGTAATCATCTTCATATCCCTGGTCCTCCTGTGGCAGCCCGTCGCGGCACAATGTCAGGATGCCGTTAAACAGAGCGTTTTTGAGGACTGCGAAAGGGCTGAAAAAGAGTTCGATGCTCTAACCCCGGAGCAAAAGCTCGCGCTACTCGACTTTCTAACCCGCGTGGTAGGACTCAACACTCAACTCTCGGCCGCGCCTGAATCGTTTGTTTTTGCGCCTCAACGCCCCGGGGATAGCTCTCTCGCTGGGGCTCCCAAGGGCGCTGAGGTGCTACCCGGCTCGCTCTGGCAGTCTATGGACGCGAAACGTGAAGTGCGCGCGAAGCGCTGTGCCCTTACCCTTCTCGAAAGAGCCGGAGCGATTGCGCTCGACACTCTTCCCATTCTTACCCGTCTCTATAGCGACTCCCCGCTCAGTGACGAGGTCGCTGTGGCGCTTGAGGAAACAGCCGCAACGATCGCGGAGCGGGCCCATCGACAAGGCATGAACCCGTCTCAACAGCAATTCGAGGCGCTTTTCCCATATCTTTTAAGTCAGCGACCACTCGTCGCTCAAAATATCGTTGAGGAATATCTGGTCTTTGGAGCTCCTCACCTCATCTCTTTTTTGGCTGGGAGAAGCGAAGCGGAGATCCAATCTCTGGCTCCGTACATACACGCCATGGATAAAGAT
>JAFMIS010000226.1 GCA_017853915.1 bacterium | reverse complement strand
CGGAATGAGGCGCAATAAAAAGCTGCCATCATTCCCCTCAATGCTTTACATTTAATGCGTTTAACCCAAGAATACTTGATAGATTCGCGCTCACGCGGGCGCCACTAAAGCGACGTAAGAGGCCAGGCATTACAGATAATCATGACAACCCACAAGAAGCGTTCACTCACAGGTTTACGAGCTACAGGCAATCTTCATCTCGGCAATTATCTGGGGGCGATGAAGCCTGCCCTTGAACTGAGTAAGACGTATGACTGCGTTTACTTCATCGCTGATCTGCATGCCCTGACGAGCAATCGCACCCCTGAGCTCCTGACCAAGCAAACATTCGATCATCTTGCTACCTGGTTAGCATTGGGACTCGACACAGATAAACATATCTTATTCAGACAATCAGATGTTCGCGAGCACACGGAGTGCATGTGGTTTCTAAGTTGTGTCACCAATTTAGGGCTTCTAGAAAAGAGCCACGCCTTCAAAGACGCGCTCGCTCAGGGCGCCGACGTGAATCACGGATTGTTCGCCTATCCTGTGCTGATGGCGGCTGATATTCTGCTCTACAACGCTGATGTTGTTCCGGTAGGAAAGGATCAGAAACAGCACGTCGAGATCGCGCGAGATATCGCGGGCGCGTTTAACGCCATCTACGGTGATGTATTTAAGCTTCCGGAGCCTGTTATTCAGGAGGAGGTAATGATTATTCCTGGGCTCGATGGGCGAAAGATGTCGAAGTCATACGGCAATGAGATCGCATTTCTGTGCGAGGAGAAGGAACTCCGCAAAAAACTTATGTCTCTGAAGACCGATTCAACAGGATTAGAGGAACCCAAGGCTCTCAAGGGCTCCCTGGTAGGAGATCTCTTTACTCTTTTCGGGACACCCTCTCAATTTGCCGATCTCGAGGGACGTCTCGCCAAGGGAGGCATGGGATGGGGCCACGCCAAAGAGGAGCTATTCAACGTTATCAATGAGCATGTACGAGAGATTCGAGAGCGATACGTCGAACTTCGTGCAGACGAGCCCTTTCTTCGCGCTACCCTGGCCAAGGGCGCTGAGAAGGCCCGCGCGATCGCTGGCCCCACGATTGAGCGCGTACGTCATGCCGTTGGAATTCGATAATCACAACACAGGAGCACTGCCCTCGCTTGAGCGCTCCGAGTGGTCACGACTAAAAGCCTCCCACATCAAGGCTGTATCTCACTGGACTAATGATCGAGTGACTCGAGCGAATCGAGCTGAGCCTCACCCCGTCTATGATTTCCTGTTCACCTACTATTCTTTTCGACCGGCGCATCTAGCTCGCTGGAGTCCGGGATCAGATGTGGTGTTACACGATGCTACCGCCTCAGATCTCGACTGGCCCGATGATTTTGTAGAGTCACAAAAGGGCTGGATTATTCCCTCAGACTCATTCCCCGCGCATCGGCAAACGTATCTTGCCTGGGCGATCCGATACCTAGAGGAGACTCAGGCGCGACCGCCGTCATTTTGTTGTTTTGGCCTGCACGAGTGGGCGATGGTGTACCAGGCGCCACAACCCCGCCATGAGCAGGTTGCTCTTCGTCTCTCACGTCAGGAAATAGCTTCAGTCGTTGAGGCAGGAGAACTTCGCTGCACACACTACGACGCCTACCGTTTTTTTACCCCTGAGGCAGCGCCGCTCAATCGAACCAAGCTCACTCGTCAGGAAACCACCACGAATGATCAGCGTGGATGCATCCATGTAACGATGGACCTCTATCGCTTTGCTCATAAGATAGCGCCCTGGTGTTCAAGCGAGATTATGCGTGAGGCGTTTCTGTTGGCTGTCGACGCAAGAACTATCGATATGCGAGCCAGTCCGTACGACTTGCGTGAGCATAATTTCGATCCAATTCGCATCGAAACCGCTGCTGGACGAGAGGAGTACATTCACCACCAACGCCGTCTCGCCGAGATCTCATCTCCTATCCGAGAAAAGTTGCTTGATGTCTATCGCTATCTTCGTCGGTAAACACCGACGCCGAATGTAGTAAAACACTCTCCGGGGCGCAGCTAATTCAGCGCCGCTGCCATGGCATCCGTGATAGCGTCATACCCTGGGGTGTTTGGATGCAGCCCCTCTGGGAGGTTGTAATAGGCGCACGTTGAGAGTTGCGTGCACCCCTCAAAGAACGTCTGTT
The DNA here is from genome assembly GCA_017853915.1 of bacterium. Classification (GTDB taxonomy): domain Bacteria; phylum Bdellovibrionota_C; class UBA2361; order UBA2361; family OMII01; genus OMII01. The sequence continues at coordinate 2,504 of JAFMIS010000226.1, read as the reverse complement.
CAACATCTGAGAGCGCAAGAGAATTAAGAGTCGCGAGCTGTCGGACAGATTCCGAGTACGCATACGTGAACCCCGCAAACTGCGCGTGGTTTCCGGTCGGAGGTGGAAGAGTAGCAAGCACGACATGCTTGCCCTCCGCTCGTGCCACGTTTATCGCCTTTTGCAGGGTCGTGGAGTAGGCGCGCGAAGTAACAAAATGCTGCGCGTCATTACTGCCCTCCATTATAATGACGACATCTACCGAGCTTCCGACGATTAGATTCGGGAATCGCTCTATTCCTGAGCCGATCGCACCGCTTCCCACCAGCTCTTCACCAGGAACACCCCCATTATAAACGGGAACTCCAACGAGTGACGATAATCGAAGCGGATACCCACGCGGAGCGCCTCTGCCTGGGATGGTGACTACATATTCACCTGGCTGAGTACCATCACCTACCCCATAGGTGATGCTATCCCCGAACGCTAAAATCTCCACCTGTCCATCGCCATTAGTATCACTCAGCACTGAGTCAGCAAAGGCACTCGAACCTGAGGAGACCCCGGTCCAGATGATCAGCAGAACCAAAGCTCTTTGCATCATGAGCATGGCGCCTCAAAGGTGAAAGTTTGAATTTACTTCGCTGAACAAACTCGAGCTATAGCCGCATCAAGATCGCAACCGAGATACTTCTGAGATGGGCAGGCTGCGTTAAAACCGGTACTACCCGCAAGCTTCACCGCACCTGTGCTAACGATCGTTACTTCATTAAATGCGCGAGTTCTTGAGGGTAGGCAGATTTTATAAACATCTTTCGCTGGGTTTCGGACGGGGTCAACTCTCTTGATCGTAAGTCGGCGAACCATCTTATAGACCTTCGAATTCCCTGCCTCCTTAAGACAGTGAATCTTCGCGGACGTCTGAACACCTTGTCGTTCGATGACCGCATCGATCGTTTTTTGAACCTTACATGGGCTACTCGCATGAGTTCCACACGATCATACTCCCAGGTAATTGTAACAGGGATCCCGATCTAGGTCATCATAGGATCTTACGACGAGACCTTACCAGCTATTGCAAACCCATATATGAAGCCATCCACAGTGAGTCTGAATCTATCTTCCGGACAGTTAAAGAGGGCGGCCAACCCCGTACAATAAAGCATTGAAAGAAGGATAGCCTACCTTCGAGATCTGACGGGGGTAGGTCCTGCTGCCCTCCTTAAACTGGCCAACAGTCTACATCACCACAAGCTCGGGTATAGCCCAAGCGCGGAACACCTCAGCAACAACCTGCCGCCACCATGGAGATGTCCTCTCCGGATTGACCTGCGCACTCCGAGTGCTCATCCCCTCATGATTGGAATAGACATGCACATTTTCTCTGGGAGCCAGGAACAGATAAAAAAACACTCGAGAGATTTTGGAATAACTTGATCTAGGGACGACACAAGAGCCTCTCTCGCGAAAGCTCCCATGTGCTGGTCAGCACCGAGCTTCACATTGCGCCGATAACCCTCTTTGCGCAATTTCCGAAGTAGAGCCGGTACTCCGTGAAAAAAGCAGCCTGGGGCCTCAGTGCGGCTTTTAAGTAGCCCTCCCGAATGAGAAGATCTGAACTCGTTGATGGAAGTGGCGTGTGATCCACATCAATGACGCGGTGATAAAATTTGTCCCAACATCTTAGCTGAGGCCCCAAGAACCATAGTGATCGTGATTTACTTTCCGCCAGGGGAGGACCCGCATGAGGAAGACCACACGCGAGACTACAGCTCCCACTATAAAGCGACGCGAGAATCCGAATTGGAAAAAGTAGTAGCTCAGAACTGCTAACAACAAGATCTGGTCGATAGGTTGTGAGAGTGATAGTGCCGAACCACAGAGACCCAGGACGATAAACCACTTCTATGCAAGAGTCCCCACGTGCCCCCGCTCCAGCATGGCACCAGTGGTCCACAAAAAGACAAAGAGAAAAAAAGTAAATTGCACCTTAGTCAGAACAGATGTTTCGTAAAACAGCTGCAGGGGAGAAAGGAGAAAAAGAATCGACCCTCCAAGCGCCACTCGGTAATTAAAAGCACGCCTAAGGATTAGAAACAGTAACCAGCTGGAGGCGATTCCAAGACAACGCTGCAAAAACACGATACATTCCCCTGTCTCAGCGGTGTGGCCAAAGATACGCATCGGAATGGAGAGGAATAATGGGTACATCGGCGTTCGGTAGATCTCATGCAGCCAGTAATTACCCTCATCAGCCATGAGAGCAGCTGAGCCCAGATAGGTTATTGAATCAGGCCAGAGCACAGGGCTTGAGCCGAGGCTGAGAATGATTCTCGGAATCAGCCCCACGATGAGAAGTATCCAAGGCCAACAAGGTAGGGAATTAAGGCGTTGAAACAACAAAGAAGACTTCATAACAAGGGATTGGAAATCGTTGAGGGATCTATTGAAACGCCTTTCCTCTCGCGCTAGCGTACCCCTACGATGAGTTTTTACACCGCCCCAAGCACTTTGTACACGACTAC
>JAFMIS010000225.1 GCA_017853915.1 bacterium | reverse complement strand
TATCGTGACCTGCAGACCCGCGAGGTGCAACGCTCGCAGCGCCGACTCACGTCCAGAACCAGGACCCTTGATGCGAACGCTCACTGTACGAACACCAGCCTCCTTGGCTTTGCGAGCCGCGTTATCGCCTGCGACCTGCGCGGCGAACGGCGTCGACTTACGTGAGCCCTTGAAGCCATTGGCTCCCGAACTCGACGAAGCGATAACATTCCCAGCCGGGTCGGTAATCGTCACAATGGTGTTGTTAAAGGTTGCGTGAACGTGAGCAATGCCGACGGGGACATTCCTCTTCACCTTCTTCTTTTTTACGGTTGTCGTAGTAGCTACGCGTGCGTCTGCCACAAAAACTCCTTACAAGCGTCTATAAAAATTTACTATTAGGTCTTCGTCGCCGGCTTCTTACCGGTGATCGGAGCGCGACGTGGTCCCTTTCTTGTACGTCCATTCGTACGAGTGCGTTGACCACGAGCTGGGAGATTCTTACGGTGACGAAGACCACGGTAGCACCCGAGGTCCATCAATCGCTTCAGCGATGATTGCACCTCTCGGCGCAGATCACCCTCTACCTTCTCTCGTCGCTCGATGATCTTTCGGATCTTGTCGACCTGCTCCTCAGTGAGAGCATCAGTGCGTACGTCAAACGCGATCCCTGACTCAGCCAGGATCTGCTTGGACTTAGTGAGGCCGATTCCGTAAATATACGTGAGGCCTCGAATGATTCTCTTATTTCGCGGAAGATCAACTCCTGCAATACGTGGCATGTGTTCAAACTCCTACTTCTTACCCTTGGCGTTGCTTATGCTTAGGCGTGCGACTGCAGAAGACATAGACCTTCCCCTTGCGCTTAATGACTTTACAATAGCCACAAATTGGCTTGACCGACGCTCGGACCTTCACAACTCTATCTCCACAAAGTACAAATTGGCTTTTCCGCTATTCCAACACCCGTTATCCATGACTCGGACCCAGGTGCATAACAGCAGAGAAAGCAATCAGAAACAGCTGGTTAGCGTTTCGCTACACACAAGCTTTCGCTTTCCCTTGAGGCTTCTCGCAAGAGAACTCCCCGTAAAGGACGCCAGATTCTACATATTTTCGTGGCCTTTACAACCCCCCCACCCCCTAAATAGAGCCTGGTGCTCGCTAAAAAGAGGCGCGTTGTGGCGGCGCAGCTCTAGATTTAATTTTCTAGGCGCGCAGCCGCTCCAGGGACAATCGATGACAGACAACGTCGCACAATTGAGAGATCGAAGCATCCCGAAGCTCATATCGGGCAAAATTACCCTCTTGAGAGCGCGATACAATCGCATGGACTAACAGGATCCCTAGATGTTTCGATACGTTCCCCTGCTTCATACCGGTTTGAATTACAAGCTCCGAAACCGTTTTGGGGCCATCCATCAGAGCCCGCACCAACTTGAGACGCGCAACTTCGGAGAGTGCGGCCATCAGTCGAGCCACCTGCTCCAGGTCAGCGTCGGTTAAGAGGTGCTTGGAATGAGGCTTCATAAAGCTGTACTATTATATCGCGATATAGTAGAACAGTCAAAAATCTTTCAGCCGGCCGAGGGCCCGCATTTATGAGGGAGGTATATCCACGTATGACAGAGTCCGCTCCATCCCAGAACTTCACGACCATTTCCGCTCAAGAGGCCCTCCACATCAGGTCAAACGCTCTCCTGCTCGACGTTCGAACTCCAGCTGAATACGAAGACTCCCACATTGATGGAGCGGTGCTACATCCAGTAACGGATCTCAAGCCCGCCGAAGTCGCAAAAGCAGCACAGGGGCGCTCGTGCTGCATCGTGATCTGTGGCTCGGGTGGACGAGCTACGCGCGCGGCCCAGCAGTTAGCAGCACACAACATGAGCGGCGTTCGAGTGCTCGAGGGTGGAATGAAGGCCTGGATCGCTCAAAAGCTGCCGGTGATCGAGGGCAGAAAGGCTATCTCAATTGAGCGTCAGGTGCGCATCGCCGCCGGGTCACTGGTTGTTCTTGGAATAGTTCTCTCGCAGCTGATGAATCCAGCGTGGTTAATCCTCTCCGCATTTGTGGGAGCGGGCTTAGTCTTTGCTGGAGTAACCGATACCTGTGGCATGGCTCTCGTACTTGCTCGGATGCCGTGGAACAAGCGAACGTCGTGTTGCGCTATTAAAAACACCAATTCTAAACCAGCCGGCACGAGCTGCTCGCTATAATTTCGTGGAAAGCGCCCCCTGATTGGTCGTATGCTTCTGGGCAGTTGGTATATAAGTGATATATAAGCCGCGGAGCATTCGGTGGGCGTTACTATTACCTTTCTAGGTGCGGCGGGGACCGTGACCGGATCGACGTATCTGGTAAGCGATGGCACGACCAAAATCCTCGTTGATTGTGGAATCTTTCAGGGCGATCGCGAGTGGCGCGAAAGGAACTGGTTAGAGCCTCACTTCAATCCTTCGGAGATCTCAGCGGTGCTCATCACTCATGCGCACGTGGATCACATCGGGATGTTGCCGCGATATCACAAACTCGGGCTGCGCTGCCCAGCATACTGTTCGCCTGCGACTGCCGAGCTCGCCGCGCTCCTTCTAACTGACAGCGGACGGCTTCAGGAGGAAGAGGCGTCATATCGAGCAGCTCGTGGACGCTCACGTCACACACCCCCCCTGCCCCTCTATACTGAACAGGATGCGAGAGAGAGCTTGCGACTCCTTCGCCCTATTACAATAAACTCAAAGTCTCGAATCACCGACTCAATTAACGCCACCTGGTCTCTGATGGGACACATCCTTGGCGCCTGCTCGATCACCCTAGAAATGGGGGGAAAAACGATCGTCTTTTCAGGAGATATCGGTCGATACGGAGAGCCGGTCCTCGTCGATCCTGTTGCGGTGCCGATGGGAGATCTCCTGCTGATTGAATCAACATACGGCGATCGACTTCACAACGGATCAAGTGATGTGCACGACACACTAGCGGAGATTATACAGACAACCTCGAAGCGAGGAGGAATAGTTCTGATCCCGAGTTTTGCTGTCGGACGCACCCAAACTCTTCTCTACTACCTGCGCGAACTAAAGGCGGCCAAACGAATTCCTGACATCCCTGTTATAATTGATAGTCCGATGGCGAGCGACGCCACCGAGATATATCAACGTCACACCAACGAATATGACAACACTGCCTTAGCGCTTCTCAACAAAGGCTTCAAACCCTTCCACGTTCCGAAGATGTATTTCATTCGCGACCGCGAGGAATCTATCAAGCTCAACTCAATCAGTGAACCGATGATCTTGATATCAGCGAGTGGCATGCTCAGTGGCGGTCGAATCCTGCACCATCTTAAGCACCGCGTCACAGATAGGAAGAACACAGTTCTTTTTGTTGGTTTTCAGCCCCCAGGCTCGCGCGGCGATTGGCTTAAGCGCGGCGCCCAGTCGATTAGGATTCTCGGAGAGGAGATCGCGGTGCGCGCCGAGATCCGGGAGATAAGCGGTCTCAGCGCTCATGGGGATCGAGAGGAACTCTTGCGGTGGTGTCGATCGTGCTCCGGAACTCCCGGAAAGGTAGCCGTAGTTCATGGGGAACCGGACTCGGCTCGTGTCTTCGCTACTACCCTGCGTGACCAATTAGGCTGGAACACGGTTGTACCCTCGTATCTCCAGACGATTGAGGTGTAAATTGATCAACCGCTCAAAGCAATCGGCCGATGCCAGCCGTATCCTTTAAAGGGGTAAAAATTGGAAGCCTCTTGTGCTCCGATCTACTCTCTCCATCTCTCTACCGAACTCTTTCTCATCGCGAGGGCGCGCAGATACTCGTAAACCTCGCCAATCAATTTTGGTTTCATCATTCGCACACGCTCTACTGGAAAACGGTACAGATGGCCCGGGTGCACGCGATTCAGAACCGATCTCCCTTTATTCTCGCCAACAATGCTGCCCCCTCTTTCGCTCTCGACAGACGGGGAAACTTTATTGCCGAGTCAGACTGGGGAAAGACTAAGGCGCTTTATGTCTCTGTTCGGTAACCCCTTAAGACATTACTCCCCCGAGGCACACAACGCGCGGCTGTTAATTCTAACTAAGGGTCGCCTGCAACTCAGGTTTGACACTACCCAATAGTCGCGGTACTCCTCTCTATCAACAGCTCTTATGTAGAGAGGCAGAGGGACCGACCCTGTGAGGCCTCGGCAGCCTGCTGACGATCGTTACGATCAAGCAAGGTGCCAACTTCGGCAGAGATGATCCTGAGAACAGGATCATTATCTGGAAGATGAGAGAGCGATTGCTAATCACCTCTCCTGTGGAGAAAAAAAGATCTGCATCGCGTTCTCATAATCTTCTCTTCCTCAATTCTACTGGCGCTGTTCTGAACTTGCCTTACGCGAGTGTGGATCTAGTTTTTATTGCAAGGCGCGATGAAGAGCCGGCGCGGAGAGATGTATGCAACGAGTTGATAGATCTTCTTTTCTGGGAATCCCAGACTCTATATCAATCAACCACTGCGGGATCTCTCCGACGACGCGTGAGGCTGTGGAGGCATCTCACGAGGTTCTACTGTCTCAAGCCTGCTTCGGAAACGCGGGGCTTGCTCCGGGCAGTCGGGGGCGAGAGCTTTTTCGCGGCGCGAGCGCTACCCTGCTACAAACCTCTCCGGAGAACATCTCTTTTGTCACCAACAGCGCCTTGGG
>JAFMIS010000224.1 GCA_017853915.1 bacterium | reverse complement strand
GACTTAACCTCATAACAACCAAAGCCGGACAGCATGACTTTAGCGTCCTTATCGAGAGCCTCTTTGATGAGCTCGATGTAATCTTCTACTACCTGGGCTGCCTTCTGCTTGTCGGTGTCGATAGCAGCGTAAATCGCGTCAGCGAGGTCGGCCTTGGTTAAGCAATAGCGAGAATTACCCATAGTGTCGTTCTCCAATACGGTAACGTTCGATCGTGAATTATCCTACTAATCAAGCGATGACAAGAGGTTAGAGCTCTTGCTCTCCTCTCTGGACGCTCTTCAAGGGGTAAAAAGGGCCAAATTTAATCAATTAGCCCCTAACCCCCTTAAATCTGGTCAGTATATAACACTTCAATAAACAAACAGCGCTCTAAAATCGACCGCAAGGAGCTGACTTTTCTCATCTCTTTGCTGATCAAACAGATGTAAATAAGACGCCTCTGGGGGCTGTTGAGGATTCAATAAGTTATCAATTATTTCCTGTGACTTTGATAAGTTGTCGAGGGCCACATGCAAGGCGATTGCAAGAATGAAAAAGATCTCAGCCCTCGTCTTCTTCCTGAGCCGCATCTGAGCTTTCCGGAAGCGGGCTAAACAGGCTCTCAAGGTCGACCTTGGTAAGTTTGATCGTTGAAAGACCGTTCTCGTTGATAAGGGCATCAACTAATTTTGATTTCTTGTCTTTGAGCGCCATGATCTTCTGTTCAACGGATTCCTCCGTGACAAGTCGATACACGGACACAGTCTTGCTCTGTCCGATTCGATGTGCGCGATCAACCGCTTGGCTCTCCACCGCGGGGTTCCACCACGGGTCGTAGATGATAACGGTGTCCGCGGCCATGAGGTTCAAGCCCGAACCTCCAGCTTTCAAACTAATCAGGAAGAGGCGGACGGATTCATCCTGAGAGAATTGATCGATCAGTGATTGTCGATTGCGCGTGGTGCCATCGAGATAGAGATATTTCGTGCCGATCTCATCAAGCCACGTCTTGATAATCGAAAGCATTCCTCGGAATTGACTAAAGAGAAGGATCTTGCGACCGGATTCCAGAGCCTCCTGAGTAAGATCCTTGAGGAGGTTGAATTTGCCCGAGTCAAATCCCGGCGCCTCGCTGAAGGCGTCGATTGAGTTGGGGTGGTTGCACACCTGTCGCAAACGAAGGAGCGCCGCGAGAATTGAAACGCTGGCACCTTGAATGCCCTTCTTGTTGATCGCGTCGAAAACTTTAGGACGCACTTCATTCAGGATCTGAGTGTACATGTGCTTCTGACTCGGCGTCATCTCAACATGCAGCACCGATTCAATCTTGGGAGGTAATTCCTTCTCTACATCCGCTTTGAGTCGTCGCAGGATAAACGGGCGAGTCTTAGCGTTGAGCATTTTGGCGACATCCGTCCCAGTTCCTCCCTCGAGGATAGGCCGCTCGATATTTGAGCGAAAAAATTCATAGGATCCTAAGTAGCCCGGCATCAGGAAGTCCATAATGGACCATAATTCCATCGGCCTGTTCTCAGTAGGAGTTCCCGTCAGCGCCAGTCTGCGCTGACACCGCAGCGCCTTCGCGGCCTTGGTAGTGGTGGCGAGGGGATTCTTAATATTTTGAGCCTCGTCGAGCACTACATAAGAGAATTCATGCCGTTCAAGATCATAACGGTCCAGCCGTAGGAGGGCGTAAGACGTTATGACAAAATCATGCTCGGGTATCTGTTTGAAAAGCCCCTTGCGGGTTGGGCCATGAAGCAAGAGAGCCTTCGCTTGGGGGGTAAATTTCCGAATCTCGTAGCTCCAGTTCGTGATGACTGAGGTGGGCGCGACGATCAGGACGGGTTTGCGGGAGTCCTTCTTGCCCTTCTTGTCGATTATCGACTGGAAGAAGGCGAGGGTTTGAACAGTCTTACCGAGCCCCATTTCGTCAGCGAGAATTCCGCCAAGTTCAAACTCGTGTAGAAAGTTAATCCAGCTAATGCCCTCCTCCTGATAGTGGCGGAGCTTGCCATGAAATCCTTTGCTGGTCTTGATCGGTTTTATTTCGGAGAACGAGGCGAGTTTGTCACTGAGGCTCGAAAGCCGTTTGTCGAGTGATATTGAGAAACCTGGATCGTTTACCCGACTAAGGCTGATTGCTTGTGCGAGCGATAGTTGCGTGCGAATGGTGTTGCTCACGCGACAGTTCGGATCGACCATCCCCAAGATAGTCTTGAGCTGAGCGATGCTGCCTCCAGGGATACGAGCATACGAACCGCTATCCAAGCGAGTCCACCGATCAGAGTCCTGTCGGGCATTCTTAAAAACCGAGGACAATGGGAGGTTCGCGTTATTTTGAATGACGGAGACATGGCAATCAAACCAGTCGATTGAGCTCCCCTTGCGAGCCGCGATGTCGGCGCTGACGTCATCGTGACTCTTTTTCTTTGAACTACTCGCTAGAGCTACGGCGATGTTGAGCTCAGCGAATCGAATCCCCTTCTTAATAGAATCAAAACCGACCACTTTCCAAGGTTTCGTAAGTGTCTTGTAGCCGCCGTGAATAAAATCGAGAGCTGCATCGGCGCTAATGATGAAACGACCCTTCTCGGAGAGTCCTGCGAAGTTCAGATTGATCAACTCATTCGAGCGAGCCAGCTCAAAATTCCTGTCGCGAAGAAATACAACGTTGGATGAGGAGCTTGGAGTTGGATATTCAAAATCGAGCGTCGCAAAAAGCTCTACTTGCTTTGTCGATGTAAAGTGATCGGAGGGCATTTGTCGACGTTCCAGGTGTAGCACAGGAGTGGGTTCCTTTACCTCGATCGCTGGCTGCAGATCTGGATTGACGATGCGGATAGACTCGTGCAGGCCCTCTGCTTGGTCATGCAGCGCCTCAAGGATTGGACCAGCCTGAGAGCGCGAGATTCTGATAGACGACGAGCTGCCAAACATCGAAGCGATTCGGGCGGCGTGAGGAGAGAGACGATAAATGGTATTGTTGATCATAGTCCAGAAGGGGCCTGTGCCGAACACCTCCTGGGAGCGCTCCGCCTCACGCAGGCCATCTGGGCCTGAAAGTACCCAACGCATCGACAGCTCAAGTGAAGTTGCCTCCCATGTAAGAACGAGTTTTGCGTTCACAATTGAGCGAGACACATTGATTGGTTGAAGATTTGTGACAGAGAGGACGTTCTCGTACTCCTCAATCAGACCGAGAACTAGCTCGATGCCGCGACTGGAATTGATGAACCAGGTTCTGCTGTTCTCGTCCCACGAACCCTCATCCTCAAGTATTTGCAGCAGGATGTTATCAAGTGCCCGACTTGAAGTGAGTCGAAAGCCATCAAATATCGTGGGTTCCTGTTCCTGATCGTCGAAAGCGACCTTGATTCCTAGACGGTCGCTCGATAGGTCGATGAGAATTGAAACTGCGGGAGTGAATGTTGTCGTCGACGGAGAGGATATTCCAGCTGCGGTATTTTGAGTGTCAGATTCGAGTTTGTTGAGGTCTCGAATCGCGAGCGCGACTTCAGTCGGGGAATTCGAATTCACGCGGAACGTGGATTCGCGCTCTCCGAACCCTCCGCGGGGATCGAAGAATTCTAGCTCAGAGGCTCGCCACAGTAGCGCGACCGCGTGAGTGCACCATTGCTCCTGCATATCCGAAGGCGAACAACATGAACAGGTGGCCTCAATTTCGTGAGCAGATAGTACTGACAGAGTTATGGAATGCGTTGTTGTCTCATCCTCACGAACCACTCCCGTGATGAGGTGACCGGAGCTGCTGCACTCTGTGACGAGATTCTGAGACGCATACCCGATACCGCGTTCCACCACTGAAAAGGGGGCAAGCTTTTTTAAATGACTCAAAATCTTGCTCTTTGTGGATGGTTGGGCCCCTATCATCTAGGCAGGATACCACACGGGGTTCTCTTATGGCAGAGGGGGAGGGTACCAGTGAGGTGTTTTTAGTTCGATTTTAAGGGCGCAACCTATCTGAGTGAAGAGTGATAGCCTGGGCCGGCTCTGCTTCCGCTTGATCGAACCCTCGCAAGTATTAAACGACCCACTGAGGGGGCTTCTGTCACGCCAAAGGGTTGATTTTGTTAAATCTGAGGCTTCCGTTTATACCACGGCCGCTATAGCATACCGACATGAAACAGGTGCCATCATTTCCGCGTGAAAAGATCAAAATTTTACTCCTTGAGGGGATACATCAGGCGTGTGTGGAACGCTTTGCTCAGGCTGGATACCACGCTGAATCCCTTAAACCAGCGCTCTCGGAGGAAGAGCTGTGTCAGGCAATCCCGACCGTTCATATCCTTGGCATACGGTCAAAGACCCAGGTAACGCCGCGTGTGTTAGCGCGAGCCAAGAATCTCCTGTCTGTCGGATGTTTTTGTATCGGCACTGACCAGGTCGCTCTTGAGGAAGCCGCTGTTGGTGGAGTTCCAGTTTTTAATGCCCCGTTCAGTAATACCCGTAGTGTCGCCGAACTGACGGTTGCTGAGGTTGTAATGCTGGCGCGCAGAGCGGCTCACAAGAGCCAGCTGCTTCATGCGGGAGTATGGGAAAAATCGGCGGATGGATGTTGTGAGGTGCGCAACAAGACGATCGGCCTGGTAGGTTACGGTCACATAGGGCCTCAGGTTGGTTTGTTGGCAGAGGCATTTGGAATGCGGGTCCTCTTCTACGACGTTGTGGGTAAACTGCCGCTCGGCAAC
>JAFMIS010000223.1 GCA_017853915.1 bacterium | reverse complement strand
AATCAACTTGGTTTTGGGCGACTTAATCAGGGATTTCTCGAAAGCAGTAACGTTAGTGTGGTCGAGCAGGTGGTCAATATGATCACGGCACAGCGCGCGTATGAAGCCTCGTCAAAGGGGATCACCACGGCGGATGAGATGTTAAATCAGGTAATCAATCTTAAGAGGTAGCGTATGATTAGAGTTGGGATAATAGGAGCGCTCGTGTTCTCCTGCGTCGTATCGCTTGAGGCGAGCGCAGCTCCGGCTGCAAGCCGTCAGACCTCGATCCGTATTCAAGGAAGAGCTGACGTGATTGTGACCGATCCGGTTATTCGGCTCGGGGATGTTGCGCACATTGAGTCGGCGTCTGTCTCGGATGACGAAACAATGGTGCAGTTACGCTCTTTGTCACTAGGCAAGAGTCCTCGCGCTGGAGAAAGCACCGTTATCAATGGGGTGCAGATACTTGAGCAGATGCAGGATGGAGGCCTCAAACTTGACTCGGTCTTGTACTCATTCCCTCGCCAAATCAAGGTGACGCGTGCGTATCGTGAGGTATCCTCCGAGGAGCTTGAAAAGGCGCTCAAATCGTTTCTCATCAGTCAGGAGCGTCGCATTGAACTCAAGCAGCTTGTGGTTGATAAGCCTGTGAAGATTCCAACGGATAGCTTCGGTGTTGAGGTTGTTGCGCTTCAGGCCGTGCGACCAGGGCACTTTGGCGTCGACTACCGTTCAGTCGCTGGATCAGAGGAAACCCGCTTTCAGATGAAAGCGTTCGCCGATGAATGGCGTCTGATGCCAGTGGCGGCAAGACCGTTGAAGAAAGGAGATGTGATAAGCGCCTCAGATGTGCAGCTGAATCAGGTTAATGGCACGGCGGTTGGGAAGAGCGTGATCGAACAGCTCGGAGATATCGTTGGAAAGAATGTAACAAGAGACGTGGGGCAGGGGGAGATGTTCCAGGCGAACACCGTTGAGACCCTTCCTGTCATTACGACCGGCTCGCGTGTATCGATGATCTATCGTCATGGTCGTCTTGAGGCAACGGCGGTTGGCGTGGCCCTTGAGGCTGGTGTCGCGAAGCAGGAGATCAAAGTGCGAAACGAGTCCTCTAAAAAGATCGTAGTGGCGCGGGTAGTTGACGCAGGCGTAGTTGAGGTGGGGGCCCAGTAATCATATGACGTGTAAAGCTCGGGTATTTCTAACACTTCCAATATTGCTTTTGGCGTGCGCTCCAAGCACGCCTCAGTCGCTGTATGTGCCGGCACTCAGGTACGCGGGCACAGCGAGTCCTGCCAGGAGTGGCTTGGAGTGGAAAGGTGCTATCGAAGAGACGCAGGAGCCAGATGGGCAAACCCGCATGCGCGTCGCGACGAGCCCCCTCGAAGCGAGAGCATCGATGCGTCCCGCGGTGTATGATCGTGAGAGCGCTTCAGTAACGACGGTGGCGGCGCCACAGTCCGACCTTGCGGCGGGTGGAGTTCGTATGATTCCGAGCTCAGAAAGGATGGCTCGGGCTTACCAGGGTCCGCTTACTGAGGGAGATCCTGGAGTAACCGCTTCATTGTGGAGAGAAAGTCAGACTGGGAATGAGCCGTTTCGGGATTTTCGCGCGTGGCAGGCGATGGATTTGGTTACGATCGTTGTAACAGAAACGTCGTTAGGTCGTCACAACGCAAACACCGAAGTGAAATCAAAAAGCGAGTATTTGGCGGCGATTGAGAACTTTTTAGGCCTTGAGCAGCAGACTCAGAATTGGTCGCAACCGCCTAACTTATCAAGTCTAATTAAAGCCTCCACCCAAAATGACTTTAAAGGTGAGGGCCGAACCATTCGGGAGGGGCAGTTAAACGCGAGGATCTCAGCGGTAGTAGCTGAAGTGTTACCATCGGGATTGCTCCGAATTGAGGGTGAGAAGATTATCGCGGTGAACAACGAAGAGCAGGTCATGGTTATCTCAGGGCTAGTCCGTCAACGAGATATTTCTTTTGAAAACGAAGTTAATGCCTCCAAGATCGCTCAAATTAGAATTGATTACTTCGGCAAAGGCACCGTTGGTGAGGCGCAGTACGGAGGGTGGCTGGGCCGCGCTCTGAGAATCTTATGGCCATTCTAGGAGAGAGTATGAGGAAGATTTGTATCGCACTCGTTTTTATGAGCCAGGCAGAATGCGCGCGCCTCAAAGATATCGCAGACGTTGAGGGCGTTCGTGGTAATCAACTTCAGGGCTACGGACTTGTAGTTGGTCTTAACGGCACTGGAGATGGTCGTGTGGATTTCACGGTCAAGAGTATCTCTAATATGTTGGAAAAGCTGGGAATTCGCGTTGATCCCCTGATGATTAGGGTTAAGAACGTCGCGGCAGTGATGGTAACTGCTGAGTTGCCAGCTTTTGCTCGGCCCGGTTCCCGTATCGATATTCAGGTGTCGTCGATGGCGGACGCCAAGAGTCTTCAGGGTGGAACGTTGCTTTTTTCCCCTCTGAAAGGGGCTGACGGTAATACCTACGCGGTCGCCCAGGGACCGGTTGATCTCGGTGGTTTTTCAATTAGCCAAGGTGGCGATTCAGCCCAGAAGAATCACCCAACGGTCGCGGTTGTTCCGCAGGGTGCGTTAGTTGAACGCTCTATTCCGTTTGATCTCTTCCAATCCAAGAAAGTCAGAATTGTCCTCCGCAAGCCAGATTTTACTACGATGACACGCGTTGTAACGGCTCTTAACACTCGCATGGGGAAACAAATGGCCACGGCTATTGACTCAGCAGCGGTGGAGATCCCACTCGACGCGAAGGGACAGTATGATCCAGTTGGGCTTGTGGCGTCGCTGGAGCAGGTGGAAGTTGAGCAAGATGTGGGAGCTCGAGTTATCGTGAATGAGCGTACCGGAACAATTATCATGGGTGAAAAAGTGACCATCAGTAAAGTGGCGCTCGCTCATGGCAACCTTAACATCGCGATACGTTCCGAGACGGCGGTATCTCAGCCGAACGCGTTGGCGGCGGGTAATACCACCACTGTCACTAACACCGATGTGAATGTTGGAGAGGATGTTAAGGCTCTTCAAGTCGTGGGAGGTGAGGTTACGCTGGGTGATGTCGTACAAGCGCTTAACTCTCTTGGCGCTACGCCGAGAGATCTGATAGCGATTTTCACGGCATTGAAGACAGCGGGAGCTCTGAATGCTGAACTTGTTGTCATGTAGGTGATGAAATGACTTCAATTAAAGGAATCGATCCGACTATGGCCGCTCAACTGAGAGCGACCCGAAAGCCTGAGCCTCTCAGTAAAAATCCTGAGGCCGCGGCTCAACAGTTTGAGGCGATGTTACTCAAGCAAATGATCGATTCGATGTGGAGCACGGTGCCCAAGGAGGGGTTGCTCTCGGGTAGTAGTGAGGAGTCGATGTACCGGGACATGTTGAACGAGGCTCTCGCGAGCTCTATATCGGAGGGCAAAGGCATCGGAGTGAAGGATGTGATTCTTAAGGATATTAATAAGTTATCAAAAAGTAAGTAACCTTTTTGGGGTGCCAAGCATCGAAAGAGGTAGCCTAACCCACCCAAGGACGAGTGGGCAGGTCGGATGCGTGACGAAAACGTGCGTAGGGAGTAAGACGGTAGTACAGTTCACCTGAGCGCCGTAGTCGAAGTATTCACAAAGCTGTATTCCATAGGATGGGCTATGAAGGTACCTGGATCAGAGAACAGTGAAAGTGTCCTCAAGAGAGTTCAAGAGGGGCGCGTCGGAGAGCAAGCGGTTGTGCGGAAAGCTGGCTCAGATGGGGCTGCCCAGGGCTCTCCAGGAAGCTCAATCGCTAAGGCACAAGTCGATACGGTGAAGTTCTCGTCGTTGGGTGCTGTGCTGAGCCAGGAGTTGGATCCCGCCAAGATGGTAGAGGAGCGACGAGCAAAGATCGAAGCGTTAAAGGATCAGATTCGTAACGGTACCTACGCTCCGTCATCTCAGGCAGTCGCGCAATCTATCAGCGAAGAGATAAGCGCAGAGGTGGTATGGGGCGCTCGATTTCTTTTTGATGATAAGGCGTAGAGAGCCATTCCTTCCCCGTTTCGAATCGCTCAAGGATGAGAGAGTAGTGCGAATTGTGAGCGGCTAAACGCCGTGTATCGAGAGACTCTCATGAAAATAGATCCAAAACATCTCCGTAACCTTGAAATTATTCTTGAGCAAGAGATAGCTCAGTACAAAGCATACCTTGAGCTATTGGGCCGCGAATACAAAGCGGTAACCGCCCTGCAATCCGATGCGGTAACGCAGCTCTCTGAGAAGCGGGCAGCGGTTATGGAACGGCTATCACGTCTGAAAGACGATCGGATGGAGATTGTATCAAGGTGTACCGGAGGAGAAGTCGTCCGTTTGAGTGAGCTCGTGGAGCATGTACCCACCGCCAGCGATAAGAAACGCCTCTCTGCCCTGGTCGCAAAGCTCAAGGACGCGGTCTCTGTGGTAGAGGTAAAAAATAAAGAATTTAATCTTCTGCTAAATTTCTCGCTCGGTCTGGTAAACGGCGAGATATCTCTGTTGTGGTCGGCCTCTCAGACCGTGAGTAGAGTCTATAACTCCTTCGGATCGATAACCGAAGGAGCGCAGCCTGCGCCACCGCGCTCTGGCTCTCTGTTGGGACAGGCATGAAGCCTGACTAGTACCCACATCTATCCAAAATCTCATCTGTCTT
>JAFMIS010000222.1 GCA_017853915.1 bacterium | reverse complement strand
TGAGACATCAAGCTCTCCCTCCATCAGCAAGAAGACCTCACTACCCGTATCTCCCTCTTTAAGAACAACATCACCTGGCTTGAAAGAGCGATGCCGAGGAATCGGCGGAGAGCTCATCGCTTTCAGCTCAGCGAACTCACCAAAAAATCGAGAAAGAGAGGCCCCCTGAAACTGGCACCACAACGCTAGCTTCGCGGGATTTGCCTCAAGTAGCGAGGAGATGCTCTGTTGGTCAAATCCACGCAACTCACATTCGACTTCTTTGGTCACTAAAGACAAAGGGGCGGCTGAGGCCATCCAAGGGCCCACAACATGACCTGTTTCTAAGGTCATAACTCCGCGACCCACGTACTCAAGATACGCTTTGCCACTTTCAACTACCCAAATGAGCGATGGATCAAAGGCCAGTACTGTCGTCGCAGGTATTTTTCGATGCAATGCTGACGGACCCGCCTCGCTCAAAATCGACTCGCGCACCCTCTCTGAAAGCTCCATCAAACCTTCCGCGGTAGCCCCAAAAACATTCATATACGACCTCCTTAGACGCGATTATTGATCGGAATGTACTCCGCCAATGTTGGACCCGTATAGACCTGACGAGGACGGTTAATCTTGTTACCGACCTCCTCGCCGTACTCTTTCGCATGCGCGATCCACCCCGGTAGCCGCCCTAAAGCGAACATAACCGTGAACGCTCGAGTCGGAATGTTCATAGCCTTGTAAATGATACCACTATAGAAATCGACGTTTGGATACAACTTGCGCTCGATAAAGTAGGAATCCTTAAGCGCCGCCTCCTCTAATTCCTTCGCGATGTCTAACAAGGGGTCAGATATCTTCATCCGCGCTAGCAATTTATCGCAGGCCGCTTTCAGAATCTTCGCTCGCGGATCGAAATTTTTGTATACACGATGGCCAAATCCCATCAGCTTGAACTTACTATTCTTGTCCTTCGCCCTATCAATATACTTTTTAACGCTATCTCCACTCGCTCGCATCTCCAGCAACATGTCGATAACTTCCTCGTTGGCGCCTCCATGTCGCGGCCCCCACAACGCGCAGATACCCGCGGTAATCGCGGCAAAAAGATTCGCCTTACTGCTACTTACCATCCGCACCGTTGATGTTGAGCAATTCTGTTCATGGTCAGCATGCAGAATCAGCAACAAATTGAGGGTCTCAGTCATGACGGGATCAACATCGTACCGCTCGGCGGGAGTTGAGAACATCATGTGCAGGAAGTTCTCGCAGTAACTCATGTGATTCTGCGGATACACGAACGGTTGCCCAATTGACTTTTTATAAGCACCGGCGGCGATCGTAGGTAGCTTCGCTAACAAACGCACCATGTCCAGCGACAATTGCTCTGAGTCAGGCCGAACTTCTTCATGCTGATAAAAAGTAGAAAGGGATGACACGACAGAGGCTAGAATCGCCATCGGATGAGCGTCTCGTGGAAACCCATCATAAAAACGCTTTATATCCTCGTGAATCATAGTGTGGCGTCGAACTCGATTCGTGAAGTTTTCAAGTTGATCTTGGGTCGGCAGCTTACCCTCAATCAGTAGGTACGCGGTCTCCAGAAAGGTGCTCTTCTCCGCTAAAACCTCGATCGGAATACCGCGGTATCGGAGAATCCCTCTCTCACCATCAATGAACGTAATAGCGCTGGTGCACGCGCCCGTATTCATGTACCCATTGTCGAGGGTGATGAAGCCGGTCTTCGCCCGCAACGATGAAACATCCACCGCTTTTTCCTGCTCTGACCCTACAATAATCGGAAGATCAATTTTTTGGTCTCCCAGTTTTAGTTCCGCTGTTTCTGACATACGTATCTCCGAAAACCCTATTGCGCGCGAAGCTCCCCTGCAGAGCTAAACAAAAAACTTTACACGATAACGCTGATCGAGAGTTCATCACGCAACGACCACGTCACCACCGTTTAACCGCTATCCTCAGCCCAACGTCGCTACCGTAAGCCTCCTACAGCGATTCTTCCTGGCGCCACAAACTGTGTGGCAATTCCATTTTTGCTCCACCCTTATAAGAGTCAGTGACCACACACATCGGTCCAACTGTTTTGAATGACAGGCTTTATAGCATCGAAGGTGGACATCTGAAACAACTGACCATGGCTTTAGCTGCTTTTAGGCATACGCCCAGACGTACCCGAACAATAGGCGCCTAAGCCATAAAACATCTGTGTTGCATTTTAATGTTTAGCTGTACTATCCGGGTCTGTTCCGGCTTCTCGGACCGTAATCGTTGTGATGTATGGGCGTAAAAGGCAAGAAATCATCAGCCAGGCTTGACGAAGATACCGAAAACAAACCAGCGTTTGATGACGCCGAGTGTCATTCCTCGCGACAGATTCGAAGAATCCACCCCCTGGGCCTCCGTGTAGTGGCGCGAATACTACGTGACTCGAATGTAAGCTCCGGAGGGCTCTACCTTCCGGAAGGCGCCAAAGAAGCTGCTCAGGAGAGCCTTTTAGCGCAAGTAATTGAGGTTGCCAGCGCTATGGACAGTCGAACTGACGAAGAGACGAACGTCAGCGGCATTCCTCTCGGAGCCACGGTCCTCATCCCAAAAGCTGTTGGAATTAAAGTCCCCTGGGACGAGGACTTACGGATTATCGATACCCGAGAAGTATTGGCGCTTGTTGACGAAATCGCTCTGACCTAGGGAGAGACATATCTTCTGTTTGGACAGCTATCTTCGGGGATGGGCCGCACAAGGCACCGGGCTCCAGAATATTGATTGTTCTGCCGAAATAAAATTGAGATCATTTGATCAACAACTCTGAACTGGAGCTCCCCATGCGAAAGTCTAACCTCACGCTCGCTATCACAGCAATATTTTTACTCATGCCCCTCAGCGCATGCTCATACCTACGAATTGATCCTGATCACTTTCTGATCCGGGCCGTTGTTATTCAATCGGTAGAGCAAGAACAGGCCATCCTGGCAAAGGCTAAGCTCGGCTGGACAGAGGACCGCAAGGTTCGGGTGTTGGTGGTGTCCGGGACGCCTTATGAGCGCGGATACCAGCACGGTAAGCTACTGCGTGAGGAGGTGCGAGACAATTTACTCTCCCTTCACAAGAAGCTTCTTGAGAAGTTTCGTTTCGAGGAACTTTTGGACGAAAGCTACGAGAGACAACGTCCCTTTATTCCCCAAGAGTACGTCGACGAAATGCACGGACTTGCCCATGGAGCTCGACTCCCCTTACGGGTGGTTCACGCCATCCATGCTCTGCCTGAGATAACCGAGTGGGGCGGTAAGAAAAAGTTAAAGAAGGTGGTCAAAGACATGATGGATGGTGTGTACGGCACCTCCTGCAGCAATTTCTGCGCGACCGGAGGCGCGACCGCCGACAAAAAGATGTATACGGTGAGAATTCTCGACTGGGGCCTTCACAAGATATCTAAACTTCATGAGTATCCGCTCATCACCGTAACGGTTCCAGAGGAAGGAGGAATCCCCTCCGCGAATATCGGCTGGGTCGGATTTTTAGGCGCGGTTTCAGGGATGAATGCCCAAGGAATAACGCTTGGAGAGATGGGGTACGGAGATCCCGAGGGGGAGACCATGCGCGGAGAACCGATGCCATTTGTGTTGCGTGACGTACTCACGTATGCCAGTAACCTCTCTGATGTCCGCCGCTTAATTAGCAGCAAGCCAGGCACAAACTCATTCGTTTTTTTAATGAGCGACGGCAAGACACATCAATCGGAGCTGTACCTGCGAGATCGATACCGTTTCGAGGTTCATAAGCCGGGCGAAGATCTCAAAGACCAGTCGAAGTCGTTTCCCGCGATTCGGGAGGTTCTCTACGGTGGTCACTACCAAGACAAGATGACCACAATTCTCTCTGATCGTCGCGGCACTATATCACCTGATAGTATTATGAAGGATATCGTTCCATTTATAGCGATGCCTTCAAACTTTCAGAATGTGGTGTATGACCCATCAGATCTGCAACTGTGGTTCAACAACGCTCGAGGTCCCGGGGAACGGGCTGCTGAGCAACCGTATACCCATTTCGATCTTCGAAAAACTCTCAAGGAATTTGGATATACCCCTCCTACAAAAAAGAGGCCCGCTCGATGAGACACGTGCTTCCACCTGATGCCTCATGGTGTCCGGGAAAATCAATCTCATCTCCGGTATCTGAGATGGTCTCACTTGATCCAGCGAAGCTCGAGCTAACAGCGACCTATAAGCTGATGGTCGGTGGTGTTCTTCCTCGTCCGATCGCGTTTGTAACCACATTGAATTCAAACGGCACGGTGAACCTGGCTCCCTTTAGCTATTTTAACGCGGTCTCCAGCAATCCACCTGCGATCATGTTTGCGATCGCTCAAAAACCAAATGGTGACAAAAAAGACACGCTCCTTAATGTTGAGCGGACGGGAGAGTTTGTGGTGAACTCAGTAAGCGAATGGATGGCTCAACCCATGAATCACTGCTCCGCGGAGTACCCTTATGGCGTGAGTGAACTTGAAAAGGTGGGCCTGACTGCCGTGGCTTCCGACATCGTAGGTCCGCCGCGAGTGAAGGAATCCCCTCTACACATGGAATGCAAGGTATACTCGTCGCTCCTGGTTGGAAATGGAGATGCTGGCTCCTCAACCGTCATCATTGGCGAGGTCGTGCGGTTTCATATCCATAAACCGGCATACCTCAATGGCAAAATAGTAGTCGACG
>JAFMIS010000221.1 GCA_017853915.1 bacterium | reverse complement strand
GGAGTGGTCGTTGGAGCTTTGATCCGCTTCGGGAATATCAACCTTTCGAAGGGCGCATTTTTGGTCGCCGTAGCGTCTGAACAGGACTTGGAGCAGGAGCGTCGCATCTATCGAGATCGTTTACGGCGAGCGCTGCCTCCCAGCGATAGGGCACTTGTTGGGCTATCGCGTGACCCAGTGCGAAACGGCGCGGACGCGGGCGAGGTTTTACGGCGTCATCCGAAAATAGGGGGAGTCGTCTGGGGAAATCTCAAGTGGCTGGTGGTTTCCCTTCGGGAGCGAGACGCGATAGCGATATCTGACGTAGCGGCTGAGGGAGTGGCTCATCAGCGTATTGCCTCGGGCCAGGTGCCTAATCTTCGAGTGATAATGTCGTTTAAAGACTGGGGATTGTCTCATGGACAAACAGACGCGACTACTCGTTACATAACGTCACTCATCGTGCTGTGGAGGCACTTCGCCGCGTATGAACAGCATGGGGGATTTTCTGAGGAGCAGCAAGCTCGACTTCGAGGAATACAGAGTATGAGAGCTCGTTGGTCGTCACAAGCTCATCTCGCGGTGTCCGCGTGGTTGCTTGGCACTAGCGATCTGCTTGAATCGATCAAAGAGGGTCACCTTGATCAACGAAAGTTGGAACGCGCCTGTGAGGCCTTTCAGAGAGCCTCAGAGCGACTTCGGCCACGGGATAATCCATCTCTTTCCGTGGCTATCAGAAATAACTATGCCGTAGCGCTGTTTCTGCGTGCGCACTCGGGGCCGGAGGGGAAGGGCTTGCGCAAGGCGGCGTTCAAAAAATTAGCTGCTGCCGCGCGTCTGGAAAAATCAAGTGGTGCAAATGGCGTGGTGGCCGGGTTGAATAATCGCCGCGCAATTGAATGGAAGAAGAGTCGTGTGGGGGGTGAAAAATAGCGATGTCAGCTGGCGGTATTTCGGCGTTGTCGGAAACTCATTTCTCATGGTTGGGTAGTCGATATCAGGGTAAAGTTCGCGATAGTTATGTTCGAGATGGCGAGCGTATTCTGATCGCCACTGATCGATTGAGCGCCTTCGATCGGGTGCTCACAACGGTTCCGGGAAAAGGGCAGATTCTCACTCAAATGGCGAAGTATTGGTTTGAGAGGACTCAGGCCATCATACCAAATCATCTGATCGCTATTCCTGATCCGTGCGTGATGATCGCTCGCGATGTAACTATTATGCCCGTTGAGGTCGTTGTCAGAGGTTTTATCGCTGGCAGTGCATGGCGAGATTATGTCGCTGGGCGTCCTACGAGTGGAGTGAAGCTGCCCTCGGGATTACACGAGTTCGAGCAACTGCCACGCCCTGTAGTAACCCCCTATACCAAGGAGGCAGTGGGGCAGCATGATATGCCGATCTGTGAGGCAGAGATTATTAGCCGGGGGATCGTGACACCACGTGTATGGGAAGAGATGAGAGAGCGAGCGCTGCAGCTCTTCGCGCTCGCCTCTGCTGAATTATTAGAGCGAGGTCTTTTATTCGCGGACACAAAGTATGAATTTGGCGTGCTCGATGGAGCCGTGGTGCTTGCTGATGAGATTCATACGCTTGATTCCTCGCGCTTCTGGCTACAAGAGAGCTATGAAGCCCGTGTTGCCCAAGGGCATGCTCCAGAGATGCTTGATAAGGAGCCGATTCGAAGGTGGTTACTTCAGAAAGGGTTCTCTGGGGAGGGGGTTCCTCCAACTATTCCGGATGACTATCGGCACGATTTAACCGAGCACTATGTGAAGAGTTTCTCTCTTGTCACGGGCTCCTCATGGCAGATCGACACACAGCCACCTCTGGCCCGGGTTGAGGCGAATCTTAGGCGATACTACGGCCTATAAAGGGACTGCGAGCAGGGCCACGGACTTTTGGAAACGCTATGACAACTTCAACCATAACTTTTTCATGTCTCACCACCTGTGTCGTGGATGAGGCGCTAGCGCGCGTTCCGTAGTGTTTCCGACGCGATAGGGGATTCAAAACCAAGAGCCGTGCATTAAAACAGCCTTTTAAACGCGGGGCTAGAGCGCTGAAGCGTTTGCTCCGATACTGTATGTGCAGGGCCATGTGAGCCCCTGAGGAAGAGCGCATGAGAATTTTAGCGTGGGTGTCACTAGCTGTCTTGATAGGATCCTATATCTGTATCCCCGTGGGCGATCCTGACTTGTGGTGGCATATCGTTGTAGGGCGATGGATCCTCGCTCATCGAGAGGTGCCGCGCGTTGATTACTGGAACTTATTCGCCGCGGGAAATCCATGGAACGCGTATTCCTGGAGCAATGAGGTGGTGTACGCGTGGGTTGATCGCCTCGCCGGAGGAAAGGGCTTGGCGGTACTTCAGTTGCTACTTGCTATCGTTTTGGCTGGTGCCTTTCAATTCCTGCTCGGCCGCTGCGCGAGGAATTATTTTGTGGGCGCGCTCCTTGGAGCATACACGGCGGTTGCCTGCTTCGCGCACTTCAGTTTAAGACCGCAAACATTCGTGTGGATACTATTTCTGGGTGCTATCACGGTTGCTGATTCAATTGCCCGTCATGGGCTCACTACGGGTCGTGCAATCACTCTTTTATTGCTGGGAATGCTATGGGCCAACACGCATCTCACTTCGATTTTTGGGCTCGTGGCGGTTTTGCTATGGGTGCTTGAGGTTGAGGATTCCAAACCGATGTGGAGAAGGGCGATCGTAGCGGCTCTTTGTTTTGTGTGCGGGACGATGCTCACCCCGTATTGTGGTGGGGAGTGGATGACCTTGCTCCAAAAAAGTGGGCACACCGTGCGGTTTGGTTCAATCGATGAGTTTAAACCCGCGCACATTTTGCAATTTTCAACGGTCTTTATGCTTCTCCAGCTCGTGTTGCTGGTTGTGATCGGTTTTCAGGAGAGGAGAGTGCCGGCGTGGAGTCGGTGTGCTTTAGCGGGGGGTATGATTCTCGCTGGCTTAACCGCGGTTAAATTTCTGCCTTTTGCTTCTATCGCGTTGAGCGCGCTTCTCGCTGAGCGGTGGCGATCAGGTAGAGAGCTCGAGACGCAGTGGGGTAACATTACTGGCGGCTTACGCGAACTACAGGCTTCTTTTTGCCGTCTCGGAGCGCAGACTGTAGGAGCGCTTGCGTTTTTTCTCGGATGTTTGGCTTTTGTTAATATATCGCGAGTAGTTTCTGAACCTCTTGATAGGAGGTTAGTGCCAAAGGCCGCGGTTGATTTCATCGAAGCCAAAGGTTTGTCTCACCCCGTCTTGAATGAATTCGGCTCAGGCGGGTATCTCTTATATCGATACTCGAAACCTGATGGGGAACCTAGATTTAAAGTGCCAATCGATGGCAGAACGAATGTTAATGATCCTCGCATATGGAAATTGTATGATGCGGCTTTTTTTGGCAGAGAGAATTGGAATGACTATGTAGCCGCGGTTAAGCCTGAGACTATAATGTGGAGTCAGGAGAGTCCTTTGGTGTCTATACTATTGGCATCGGAATCATGGTGTCGAGTGTTTACGAGTGGCTCCGCAACACACGATTACTCGGTGTTCATTTCGCGGGAGGAGTTTGATCGCCGACCGGGTGAATTCGTTTCATCAGACTGTGCGGTGAACTCGCGTTGATTGTTGAGCCGTGGCACGGTGAAGTTGGCATGTTGAGAGGATAGTTTGAAAAATAATTTTGTAGCCAGGACAGTAGCGACAGGTGCGTGTGGACTGCGTGTAATTACTCAAGGGGGAGTGTGTATGAAAGGGTGGCTGCTTGCGGTGGCGGGAATGTTTTTTGCGATCGTCACCTTCATGAATATCGGGTGCGCTCAAGTGGAGCCATCGAGCCCTGTGGAGAGAGCCCGAGCACCCCGTAATTTTGATGAATGTGTTCAAGATCAGGGACGCGTCCTTAAGAGCTTTCCACCTCAGTGCGTGACCGCGGATGGTAAGGTGTTCGTCCAAGAATCAGGAAAGCCGGGAAAGGCCTGTAAGGATCTGTGCGGGGATGGGCGATGCGAGGAGATAGTGTGTATGGCCGTGGGCTGTCCTTGCGCGGAGAGTCGACAAAGCTGTCCTCAAGATTGCTCTGAATGAGGCTTAAGAAAATATCCGGGCTAGTTCCAGACGTTACTGGGCCGCGGCGCCAACGTCTTGGGCCCACGCAGTCCACGCAGGGCATTATCGGCGATATCTTTGACCTCTTGAATGTTCATTCCTAATTTAGCCGCCACATCCTCTACCGATTGGGGTAAACCACAGGGGGGAAACAGGGCGGAAATTACTTCACACTCCAGGTTGCCGAGGCATTTCTTAGCCTCTTCAACTTTCTGAGCGGCGATGGCTTCGGGATCGAGTGCGACGGGGGGCTCAACTACTACAGAATCCGTAGCGACTGCTTTGAGAGCGGGGATGGAGGCCGCGACGCGCGCTCTATGCGCTCGTTCACTCGTTGCCCCCATTCTTTTGCGAGGGCTCTTGGCCTTGCTGAGGTTATCTTGCTGGGTAACCTCAGATAGCTTTGACAGCGGTTTCTGCCGACAAGCCATCTGTCCTCCCGGATAAGCGTGTAACACCTGATGCTAATGTACCAATCGTTTGAGGCATAAGTCAAATTCGGGGGTGCTTTTTCCAGGGTTTTCGGTGCTTTGAGCGGGTTGGATAGAGGGCTGTAAGCGCTTTAGTGCCTGTGTCAGGGGGCAATGTTTCATGGCTACATCGGTCCCTCGGCGCTCTTTCGGGATACGGTAGAACGG
>JAFMIS010000220.1 GCA_017853915.1 bacterium | reverse complement strand
ATAGGGCCACGTTCGGTGGGGTCTTTACATGCCACGTAGACAGGGATCTCAATCTCCAAGGAAAGCTCGAAAGCGCGAGTTTGACTCCTCTGTCATCGAATCAAAACTTCAGGAGCGAGATCGGCTCATCGATGAGTATCACAAATTTGTTGATGTGGTCGTAAGTCGCCTCGCGCGATCGATGGGGCTTCCCCAGGCGCTGCGGGAGGATTTTGTGTCGGCCGGTTTCCTTGGCCTGATCGAAGCGGCCAGTCGCTTTGACGCGTCACGAGGACAGGACTTTCGAGGCTATGCGTTTCTCAGGATCCGAGGCGCGGTAATCGATCATATTCGCAAATCTTGTGATCTCTCTGGGCGCGCCTATCGTGTATTGCGTGCCCTTGAGGCCGCGCACGAGGTGCGCGAATCGCGGTTTGAGCAACGAGTTCCTGGGCAGATTTCCAAGCGGGAGAGGTCGGAGCACGCTATTCGAGAGCTGGAGAGAAGTGGAATAATCCGAACGTTAGCGGACGCCGCTCTTCCCGATACAGAGCCGCGTCAGCCGGACCATCACAATCCCGAAGTCGTCCTTGAATGTAAGAGGCGCGCTCAAAAAATTAGGACGATCGTAGCAACTTTGCCCGCAAAAGAACGAACTATCATCGAGCAGTACTACTTCCATGATCGGAAGATGGTCGATGTGGCGGAGCAGTTTTCGGGGCTCTCAAAATCGTGGGTGTCGAGGTTGCATGATAGGGCTCTTGATATGTTGCGCGATAAATTGCGAGCGAGCCTGGTTGAGATGGCCGCGTAGCTGGAGTGTGTGTCGTCGATGTAGAGCCTCAAGGTTGAGAGGGAGCGCGCATCTGGTGCTACTAGTGGCTCTGGCGCTTGTAGGTTGTCGGGAGCCGATTTTGCACGACCTCTCTGAGCATGAGGCCAACAAGGTCGTGAGTCGTTTGCATGCCCATGAGGTTCAGGCCTCAAAGATAGCTCAATCAGATGGTCGCTGGGCGATTGAGGTTCCCTCTCAAGAGCTCATGAGAGCCCTTGAGTTTCTTGATTCCCACCGGGTTTTGGCGGGACGAGGCCCGATAGCGAATGTCTCAAGTAAGGGCAGCTTTGTCCCGAGCCGCGAGGAGCAGTGGTTTCGATATGAGCGCTCAGTCGCCACCTCGATCGAAGAGAGCATGGCGGCGATTCAGGGGGTTTTGGAAGCGAAGGTTCATGTAAATCTGCCCGAAGTTGATCCGTTGTTTGGATCTCGAAGCGATGATCATGGCTCAGGCTCGGTGCTGCTTCTGGTTGACCATCAATTCGAAGCGAAGAACGATGAGATAGCGGCGCTCGTCGCGGGCGCCTCCGGCATACCTGCCAACACGATTACGGTCTTAGTCAGTCTCGCGCGACAAGACGATTCGCTCACTCGTGAGGCAAAGGGTGTTGCGGGGAGCGTGATTCAGGAGCTGCGGCACGAGGGAGATTTCAGCGCGCCTGCGCTGAGTCGTCGAGTGGTCTATGGAGCCGGGATCGTCGTCGCGAGCTTTGTGGGGTTTGTTGGGTTGATTGCGTATTTGAGACATCGTTGGCGTCGGCGGGTGAAGTTCGCGCTGCCTGACGGAGTAGGAATTGAAGTGTAGGGAGGTCACTATGGGTCACGTAGAAGATGAGCAGGATGATTTGAGCGTCATACCGTGGGTATCGCGAATATGTTTTATCGAGAAGCTAGAGCCAGAGCGGCTCTGCGCTGGGCCACGAACGCTACAAGAGGCGCACGCTGGATTAACCAAGCTAAGGGCGATGGATCCACTCAAGGCATATCTTTTTTGCCTTGAGACCCTGACAGAAGCGGAAGAGATCACGTTCCTGGATGAGTGAATCACTCCGCCTTACGAATCGGCTCCAACTCACTCATGAGTGTCGCGTAGTCGCACTCGTCG
The DNA here is from genome assembly GCA_017853915.1 of bacterium. Classification (GTDB taxonomy): domain Bacteria; phylum Bdellovibrionota_C; class UBA2361; order UBA2361; family OMII01; genus OMII01. The sequence goes on along the minus strand of JAFMIS010000220.1, from coordinate 2,851 downwards.
AGGGGATAGTTTCGGCGTTGGGAGTTGATGCTTCGCCCTCGGTGGAATGGCACGTGGACGATCGGCCGCTCGAGCGAGCGGGTGGATGGCTCGTGGCGCATGACGGCGCTGAGTGTGGGTTCGCGATCTTTTTCGATGACATTAACGAGTTTACCACCCCTGTTCGCCGTTGGGTGGGATATGCCCACTGCGCTGAGAGGCTTGGAAAGCTTTTCGCGAAAGACGGCAGTCATCCCGTGGTGATCGTGCAACGAAACGCTCCACCAGCCCAGTGGCGGCCAATACCGGTTCGCGCGCGGGAACGGTTGATTCGGTGCGCTGTTTCTCACGATGTCGCTACGATCGTGGCGCCGATGGCCTCTTCGCGTGATTCATTCGGTGCAATCCGGTTCGCGCTCGAGGGGCGCGTAGGTCTCTCAGATAGAGTGGCCCCGGGGCTGGAGTATCAAACGCGATTGATACGGGCCTACGCGCCGAGTATCCAATGGAGTGGTGTTCTTGCGATAGGTGAACAGAGAGAGGTGTCTATGGTGAGTGATATGAATGAAGGCGGCGTGTTCGAAGATAGTTGTCTTCCGGTCAGGATTGAATTGGGAGAGATCGAACTCAGCGTTGCCGAGATTGCCAACCTACGAAAGGGGGGCGTCCTCGAGGTGGACGCGCCGGGCCAGCTTCGATGCTTTATGCGAGTCGGCAATTCGATCGTAGCTGAGGGAATTGTCAGAATTAAAAGTGAGGGATTCTCGATTTGTATTGAGAAAATTGTGATGCCTCGTTGAAGCGGTATCAAAAATGGCTCTCTGTTCGCAACTTTTTGTATCAGCCGACGATTATAAGGAGCGCGTCATACGAGGAGCTTCATCGGAGGCTAGCGCGGTCAGCCGCGACAGAGAGGAGTGTCGTCACTTACTATAAATGTCTAGATGAAATCGCTGGGAGCGGGCATGTCGAACGTATCGTTAGTGTCAACGTCAGATGGGGGATACGGAATCTCCTCGGGCAATTCAGCTCTGCTTCGCGTGGCTCCGGAGCCCGCTAGTTCGTTCGGAGCGCTGATGCGAGGCGTCGCTACGACTGGGCTCAACATCGCGCGCGCGGTTATTCCCGGTGGTGACGCGATTGGATCACAAGATCTTACCGGGCTTCTGACTATGCAGATACAGATCCAACAGGAGATGCAAACAGTATCGATGATCTCAAACGTTGAGCGCTCTCGGCATGAGACCGAGATGGCGCCGATCCGAAATATGAGAGTTGGTTGATCGGTTCTCGGCGCGATGATCGTGGCGCGGCTTTTCAAAAGTTTATTAGCGCGCCTCGATACGCTACGGGGGTGATGAGACAGCATGGGAGAGGGTGTGTCGACTCGATTGTGGGACGCTCGCGAGGTTCTGGTCCCAGCGGGGCTGCTCGCGATAGTGGGGTGCATGATTATCCCGCTGCCGGGAGTTGTGATCGATATTCTGCTCTGTTGTAACCTGCTAGCGGCGCTCCTGCTTGTAGTCGGAGCTCTGCATGTGCGTGATCCTCTCAAGGTTGCCTCACTCCCATCGCTCCTTTTGATGGCTACCCTGTTTCGATTGGGACTTAATGTGGCCACAACCCGCGCTGTGCTGAGCACGGGGCAGGCGGGGCACGCGGTCGAGGCCTTTGGCTCAATAGTGATTCAGGGGAGCGTCGTTGTTGGCTTTGTGCTCTTTCTGCTGATCACGCTTATTCAATTTATTGTTGTGGCGAAGGGAGCGGAACGGGTCGCTGAAGTCTCAGCCCGATTCACCCTAGACGCCATGCCTGGCAAGCAGATGTCGATCGACGCTGAAATTCGCGGAGGGCTTCTCGATCCAGAGAGTGCCCGGCGAAAGCGCTTGGAGGTTCAGCTGGAATCGCGGTTTTACGGAGCGCTGGATGGAGCGATGAAATTCGTAAAGGGTGACGCAATCGCGGGATTGGTGATCGCGGCGGTCAACATTTGTGGAGGTCTGGCTATCGGGATGCTAGTTCATCACCTCGATCTTGAGGTGGCGGTCCATCGCTATACAGTGTTGACGATAGGTGATGGATTGCTCTCGCAGATTCCCTCCCTGCTCAATTCGGTCGCTGCTGGTCTGATCGTAACCCGAGTTCAAGTGGATGAATCATCCACGCTCGCTCGTGATCTACTGAGTCAGTTGGGGCAATTTCGAGTGGCGCGAAGTTTTGTCGCGGTTGCCTCGTTCGTATTGGGATGTATGCCTGGGATGCCGCATGCCGTCCTGTTGGTTGTCAGCGCCGCGATTGTGCTCTCGCTGGTGTTTGGCGGGTCCAAAAAAACGGACACTACATCGGGGGAGTACAAACCATTTGAGCCGACGCTAGCGCAGTTGATTCAGATAGAGCTCAATCCGGAGGTTGTGCCATTCTTGCCAGCCCTGAGCGATCTCTCCACAGAGTTAGAGGGGCTACGTCAACATGCCTTCGACAGGTGGGGCCTCGTGGTGCATCGGCCGGGGGCAGCTCTCTGGTCACATCCGATCGGAGCGTATCGAATCCTTGTGCGGGGCATGGAGGTATTTCGATCCGGGGCCGCGGCAAGCCGCGAGACGTGGAGCGAGGCTCGAGCGGAGGTTGTTAGAGTTATAGACTCCCATCGCCTTGAGCTGCTCGATGACGGAGCCACCCGCAGAGCCCTTGATTATGTGGAGCGACAGATTCCCGATCTCGTTCAGGGCGTTGTCCCGGCCGTGATGGGTCTTACCCAACTGACAGGTGTCCTGCGAGCCCTCCTTCGAGAAGAGGTTACTACCCGACACCTCGACATCATTCTCCAGACTATCGCCGAGGCGGGCGGTAAATTAAGCGATCGGCAACTGCT
>JAFMIS010000219.1 GCA_017853915.1 bacterium | reverse complement strand
TCTTTGCGGAGGAGTGGTAGGCGAATTGAGAAAGTACTTCCTTTCCCCACACCAGCGCTCTCAGCTCGGATATAGCCACCGTGAAGCTCAACAAATCGTTTAACCAGTGCCAGACCGATCCCTAATCCACCAGTGCTTCTGTCGCGCGTGCAGTTTACCTGGCCAAACATCTCAAAGATAGCATCAAGCATATCAGAGGGGATGCCAACCCCGTTATCGGAAACTTTAATTATGGCCTCCTCGCTCTCCTTAGAAACAGTCAGGGATATTGTGCCACCAGGGGGTGTATATTTGGCTGAGTTGATAAGGAGATTGCTGACAACTTGCGAGAGGCGGGCTGGATCTCCCTCCATCATCAGGGGACCAGAGTCGCACACGACTGAGAGTCTATGATTCGCTCGGTCTATAAACGGCTTGCTACTCTCGATAGCTGTTTCGACGCACTGATTCAATGAAACGATCTCCCTACGAAGCTCGAGAGCACCTCGGGTTATTCGTGATACATCGAGTAGGTCATCGATTAAACGAACCATGTGGCATAGCTGGCGATCCATCATAGCCCTGGCCTCAGAAGCTTGAGGACTCGATGGGTCCTTTTTTAATATCTGCAGTCCGGTTCTAAGAGGCGCTAAAGGATTTCTGAGTTCGTGAGCGAGAGTGGCCAGAAACTCATCCTTTCTTTTCGACGATTGTTGCAGCTCCTCTTTGATTGAATGCGCCTCGGAGATATCCTGAAGGATTCCAAGAGCTCGCTGAGGGGTGCCATTTGATTCTCGCTCAACGATTCGCCCACAATCGAGAACCCATATCCAGGAGCCATCCTTTTTTTGTATCCTATACTCGCACGTATACTCGGGCGTTTGGCCGGAGATATGCTCATCGAGCGCCCTTCGGACCAGGGGTCTGTCATCAGGATGGACGAGCGTCTCCCATGCGGAGATATTCTGAGAAAACGTCTGTGTTTCATAGCCCAGCATCGCGGCCCAGCATCCATCGAATATCACGCGACCGCTCGGAATGTCCCAGTCCCACAGGCCAAGGTGGGCTGCATGCACCGTCGATTCCAGGCGTTCTCGCGTTTTTTGAAGGGACGCTTCAGTTCGCTTGAGATCGGATATCTCTCCGGCCATGTAGCAAAAAATCGGATACTTATTTTCAGATTTTCCGGTCAGACAAACGATCGCGCGGAATGTGCGGCGATCTGGCGAACCACCGCATTGAAATTCAAATTCAATGGGCGCGCTCTGGCGCTGACTCTCTTTGCATTTATCAATCCACAGTTTTATGAGATCCGAAGATAGTTGTAGCTCGGAAGTCGTCTTGCCCCTGGTATCACCGGGGAGTACTCCGAAAAATCGACATGCAGTTGGATTGTCATAGATATGAAGCATGTCTGAATCTTGCAGCTCAAGAATACCGAGCATCGTTGGAACTCGGTCACAGAACGTCTGTAACATCGAGTCCACGTCTGGATCAGGAGAGCTCTGTTCTGAGCCTCTTTTTTTCTGCGCTACTCGATGAATCAGTAGAGCCATCAGAGCAAGGCTGATGACAACAGCTGGCACCCAGAGCGGAGCCTCCCCAAAGATAGAATGAAGTCCTAGAGCGAGCAGGGCGCCGAAGAGTACGGAGATCGAGATCGTACTCATGGCGGACTGAGGGTAGGGTAAGGGACCTTTCATCTCGTAGTCAGGGATTGATTTCAACACGTGAGGAACCATGCTCCAGCGCTCATGCTCTAGCGTTTTCCAAAAGTCTGTGGCGGACCCCTTCTTTTCGAAAACGCGATCGATTCGCGTACCTTGAATCGCTATAGAGGTACGCCAGGGATCGGCCGCACCATCACAATGTGGGGAAAAGCTCTTGTTTCGGCCGACCTGCAATAGTTACCGCACATCCTCTCGGCTATTAAGGCACTGGGGTATGACGTGAGTCATGTCGGGACTGATAGACCACATTCGAATTCGATAGTTGAGCGGAGATCCGAGCGTAGATAGGAGTAGCCACTGCTTAAAGCTTTGGTAGCTAAAATTCTTGAGCTGGAGAGGAGCATTGAGTCGGCAAGCTCGCCAAAGATCCCTTTGAGAGCTAATCCCGGCAGGGTAAGGATTGTAGGTCGATGAAGGACACGACCGAGAGCGTCGGTGAATTGCCGATTAGTGCATGGTATCGGGGCTACGGCGTTAAAAGGTCCGCTGATAGAAGCGGTGTAGATGATATGTTCGATCATTCCCAAGAGATCGCTCATTCCGATCCAGCTCATATACTGAGAGCCGGATCCAAGTCGCCCTCCTAGTCCCAGACTAAAAGGCGGCAGCATCTGCTTCAGTGCTCCACCGCGCGCGTTAAGAACCGTTCCGATTCGAAGATTGACGAGCCGACATGAGGATTGAGCGATCGGTTTAGTTGCGGCTTCCCAGGCGGCGCAGACTTCGGCGAGAAAGCCAGAGCCTGATGCACTATTCTCATCCGCCTGAGTATCGCGAGTGTCGCCGTAAATCCCAGTAGCGGAGGTCATAATCGCTAGTTCCGGAGGTTTCGGTAAGGACGCGATGGTTCGTGCGAGCAGACTCGCTGATGTTACACGACTCTCTTTTATTAAGCGCTTTTTTTTCTCTGACCATCTCCCCAGAAGAGGTGCCCCGGCTAGATTGATGACTACGTCAACTCCCGTGAAAACACCCGGATCGAGAATGTCGCGATCGGGATCCCAATAACGCTCATCATGGCGAGTCGGGCTGCGTCGAACCAGTCGAATAACAGAGTGCCCCGCCGTTGATAGGAAAGCGGTGAGAGCGGATCCGATAAAACCAGAGGCGCCCGCGATTAGAATAGTTTTGCGTGGAGCCGCGGACCAGCGACGGTGGAGTTCGAGGTCAGAGGCCAACTGGGCATGACGGAAGGTAAAAAGCCGCGTGAGTTCTCGAGTCAGTAAGAGCTTCAGCGGCCGAGCGTACCACGGCAGCTCATACGAGATCTCATCGATCATAGTGGTGGAATTTGGATGGAGCTCCAAAAATCTGTGTCGATGCTTCCACGAACGGAAAGGGCCGCGTAGCTGCTCATCGCAGAACTCAACGCCATCAACGTATCCGGTATGTCTGAGATCCCACCGCATACCGAGCGGTCCTATGACTGGTAGACGAATCGATATATCCGAACCTGAGGCTAGGGAATTGGAGGCTTTCAGGACCGTTACAGGTCTCCACGGGGCGTTGAGGCGATCGAAAGCGCCGGGCTTGGTGTGCCACGCAAACACCTGCGACGCGGGGAATGGGAGGGTGCTCTTCCACGAGAAAGTTGTAAGAGCCACTGGTTAGCCGAGGATGCGCTTTGCTATCTCGCTTGCGCTCTTACCGTCGTACTGACCAGCATATTTTTCCTTGAGGAACTTCATAGCCGTGTTGAGAGCCGCGCCTGGAGTTGATTGTTTGTAATCAGCGATAATTTTCTCTAACTCTGTCGCGTCGAGCTGCTTGGGCAGAAAAGTCTCAATGATCGTTATCTCATTTTGAAGCTTGGCCTTAGCCTCCTGCCGGTTAGCTTGCTCCTCAAAGCCAATCGCCTCTTGGCGTTTTTTCAGCTCCCGTTGTAGGACGAGCACGATGTCCCCTGCTGGGAGCTCGTCTACTGATTTGTTCATTTCTTCGTATTGAATCTCGCTTAAGACAGAGCGGATCGTTTCCATGCGGAGGCGATCTTGGCTTTTCATGGCGGCTTTAAGGGCTTCTTTCAGAGTTGCTTTCATGAGAGGACTCATACTGCTCTGAGGCGAAAAGAGCAACTGCGATCGATCACACCCCTTTCAAACGAGCGTCTAGTGGTTGTGTTTACCGTAATTAAGCGGCCTTGCTTTTGTTCTCGCGTTGATAACGCTCTGTGAACTCTTGCAGCTTCTTGGCTGTTTCAGCGCTGATGAGGTGCTCAGTTTTACATGAGTCGATCTCAGCCTGCTCCGGGCTCACCTTAAGAATGTGAACGAGGAAGTCATTCAGGATGTTCTTACGGAGATGGACTGCCCGGGCAATCGCCTCTCCCTCGGAGGACAGAGAGAGAAATTTATTCTCATCTTCAACGATCAGAGATTTGGCCTTGAGTGACTTTAAGTTAATCGAAGCGCTTCCAGTAGTAATACTAAGCTCCTTGGCGACATCGGTAACTCGGGCGTAGCCGCGCTTCTCTCGGAGTTCCAAGATGGCGAGCAGGTGGTGAGCGGCGCTGTGAGTGATGTTGTTCTCTTCAAACTTCTTCCAGATTTCCATGTGTAATTCTCCGGATCCTTTGAATAAGAAGTGTACTTTATTCAACTACTCGCAGAACCTTACTAGCTTTTGTTATGTATGTCAAACTTTAGTTTGCCCACATTAGCATCTGTTGAGGTTTGTTGATAATCTTTTAGCCGGTGCTATTTTATTTTTTGCTGGGGCCTGCGATGCTGCAGGGCTCGATATGTTAGGAGATGGGCTTTTCAATTGGCTGTCGCAAGGCGTGTTTCGGCGCTTGGCGATGTTACTGGTTTCCCTCGGTGTCATGCAGCCCTTGCAGGCCTATTGCCTAGAGAAGCCAGAGCAGACGCTGGAAACAGAGGTTGGTATATTTACCAAGCTCGGTACAAAAGTTGATTTATCTCAAGAGTTTACCAATATTAAGGGAGATCGAAGAGCGCTCAAAGACTTCGCCCTTCCGGGTAAGCCAATTGTAATAGCACCTGTATACTACAAGTGTCCGCGGCTGTGCGGTCTGTTGTTGGATGGAGCCTACAATCTATTTAACGACCTCCCGCT
>JAFMIS010000218.1 GCA_017853915.1 bacterium | reverse complement strand
AAGACTCAGGTAGGTTTCGTAGATGACACAGCGAGAAATTGCTCCATCACTGGGATGGCCCAGTAGTGAGCTTGAAGCAAAAAGCTTCATCGGAGGAGCATGGGCCTCATCCCTCCCGGGAAAGAATATTTGCAGTCCTTACAACAATAGTCTCTTGGGCAAGATCTTCCCGGCGGCGCCGGATGAAGTTGACTCCGCGATTAAAGCGGCAGAGGCGTCTTTTCTGAAATGGCGAAATGTCCCGCTCAAAGAGAGATGCGCGCGACTACTCGATTTTCGCCAGCTCTTACTCCGTGACATCGACCTACTAAGCGTTTCAGCCGCTCTCGAGTCGGGTAAAACGTTTAGCGAAGCCCGCGCTGAAGTGTTGAAAGGTATCGAGGTCCTCGAATTCGCCGTTGCGCTTGAAAATAGCGACCAAGGTGGAATCATGGAGGTAAGTCGCGGGGTAACCTGTGAGTATCGTCGTGAGCCTCTTGGAGTAACGGTCGGAATTTCGCCTTTTAACTTTCCCGCGATGGTGCCGATGTGGATGATCCCCATATCGATAGCGCTGGGAAATTCATTCATCTTAAAGCCATCTGATAAGGTGCCATTTACGCCGTGTCTTTTGGCAGGGTTAATGAGGGAAGCGGGCATACCAGATGGCGTGTTTTCGATCGTGCAAGGCGGGAAAGATGTAGTTGATGGGCTCGTCTCCCATCCGCTGGTGCGCGCCGTCGCGTTCGTTGGTTCATCTCCGGTCGCGACGAGCGTGTATCAACAAGCCACTGGCAAGGGGAAGCGGGCGTTGTGCCTCGGCGGGGCAAAAAATCACCTTATCGTCACTCCGGATGCCGAGATAGGAATAACCGTTGACGGCGTTGTTGCCTCGTTTACGGGCTGCGCGGGGCAGCGTTGCATGGCGGCGAGCGTGTTGGTAGCGGTTGGTGACGTTGACCGAATCATAGATGCAGTGGTCGAGACCGCCTCAAAGATTGTGCTGGGAAGAGATATGGGGGCGCTTATCGATCGAGCGGCGCACTCGCGGCTAACTTCAGCGTTGGATGGTGCGGTACGCGAGGGCGCTCGATTGAGGCTTGATGGACGATGCTCGCCTAGGCCGAGCGGGTGTGAGGATGGGAACTGGCTGGGGCCCTCGATTTTAGATAATGCCGCGACAGGCATGAGCTGCGCGTGTGACGAGCTCTTTGGACCAGTCTTAAGTATTGTACGAGTTGCCACGATCGATCAGGCCTTGGAGCTAGAGCGACAGAGTCGATATGGAAATGCGCTCTCGGTTTTTACAACGAGTGGTCATGTCGCGCGATATGTCGCTGAGCGAGCGACGTCAGGCATGATCGGTATCAACGTTGGAGTGCCGGTACCACGTGAGCCATTCTCGTTTGGTGGTACCAAAGAATCCAAGTTTGGCGTCAATGATATCACTGGCTGGGGTGGCGTGGAGCATTGGTCAAGTCGTAAAAAGATTACTACCAAATGGTCCGCGCAATCAGATAAAAATTGGATGTCATAAATATTTTACCTACGTCATAGGCCATTCATGGGCGATAAAAAGAAAGCTGTAAAACCGATCGTATTAACATCTCATCCCTCGCAATCTGGGCATGCGGTGAGGCCGATACATTGGGGGGAGCGCGATCCCAAAAAGCGTGGGCCGATCATCGGAACGCTCACGAACCCGAACCATCGTAATTGCATCGGCACCCATTCAGGCGCGTACTCCGTCTATCGCGCTCTTGCAGTGGCGTCGGGCAGCCTCGATCCGCTTCATATCCCTGACTTCACCAACACGGCGCCCGTGGATCGTATCGGACCGTTTGAGAGCTGGTTTGATCCAAAAAGGATCGTCTCAATGGACCCCTGGGGGGCCGATATTGGAGACGTTTTTGCGGAGGATATTCGGAGTGGGGTGAATATTCAGCCTACGATTGCGATAACTCGCGCGCATATCTCAATGCCAGAGATAGTCGAAGATGTGCGAAATGGAAGAATTCGTGTGGACGGCGCGATCGTTGGACCTACCGGGGATTGTAAGGTAACAAAGGCGGCTATCGAGCCGGTCTGGTATCTGCCCGCGGTAGCCGAACGATTCCAGGTAAGTGAGAGCGACCTCAGACGTGGGTTATTCGAGCACACTGGGGGAATGTTTCCGGAGTTAATCACGCGACCTGATCTCCATGTTTTATTACCACCGATTGGGGGACAGACCGTGTACTTCTTTGGCGACATATCCTCGATCCCAGATGACGCCAGGGAGCTCACAGTTCGAATCCACGATGAATGTAACGGCTCTGATGTCTTCGGCTCGGATATCTGTACCTGTAGGCCATATCTTATCCATGGCATCGAGGAGTGTATTCTTACCGCGCAGAGAGGTGGTTGCGGAGTAATTGTTTACAACAGAAAAGAAGGGCGAGCTCTCGGTGAAGTAACCAAATTCTTGGTGTACAACGCGCGTAAACGCCAAGAGGGTGGGGATAGGGCTGATATGTATTTTCACCGCACCGAGTGTATTGCTGGTGTGCAAGATATGCGCTTTCAAGAGCTAATGCCTGATGTGCTACACTGGATGGGTATCAAGAAAATTCATCGCCTCGTTTCGATGAGCGATATGAAGTATAACGCCATCACTCGTTCCGGCATCGAGGTGCTAGAACGTGTGTCGATTCCGGAAGATCGAATTCCACCCGATGCGCGAGTTGAGATGGACGCAAAAAAAGCGGCTGGGTACTTTGCGGAGAAAGGGGCGCCGACTCAGGAGCAATTGAAAGAGACTCGGGGCCGCGGCCTAGCTGATTAAACATGGGATCACGAGAGCCAAGGACGGGAATGACTAGGGACACCTCATCGGTTGATTATATCTTAAGCGCCGCTGCCGTGCGTGAACGCACTGGACAGGTGCTTCAATTGGCGCGGCGCGACTCCTTGGAGCACTTTATTCTTCGTGAGGATGCTCTCGGTGTTCTTGTGGAGGCGGTCCAAACAGAGATCTTCAAAAATTATCCGAAGCTTGATGTCCCATACCACAGCCGGTGGCGACATTTTTCTGCTGGGGGCGTGGGCAGGGAAGAGAGGCTTGATCGCGTCTTGGCCGCGCGATCGCTACGAGAGCGGTGTCGAGCCAAGTTGGAGTTGGCGATCGTGAGTGTTCTTCTCGACGCTGGGGCTGGCACATTCTGGATCTTTCGCGAGTCCGCGGGTGGGCCGACGTATCAACGTTCAGAGGGGCTTGCTGTGGCATCATTTCAGGCTTTTGCCGCGGGGCTTTTTGGGGAGGAGCCGTACACGGTTTCGGCGCAAGCCCTCTCCCGGGTAACGCGCGGCTCCTTGGAGCAAGCTTTCCAGGTCAGCGATAATAACCCGTTGCTAGGAATCGAGGGTCGAGTGCAACTGCTTAATACTCTTGGGGCTATAATTGAGCGCGACTCGAGGGAGTTTCGTGGTGCTCCAGGGAGGCTTGGAGGGTTTTTAGAGTCGCTGGAGGCTTTAAGTGTTGATGGGGAGCTCGAGGCTGGCGCATTGCTCAGCTACATTCTTCACTCCTTCGGCGATATCTGGCCCGGACGCCTATCCATGCACGGTCGTAATCTAGGAGATGTTTGGAAGCACAGCCGGGTGGAGGGGGCTGGAGACACTCATGGTATGGTGCCGTTCCACAAGCTTTCACAGTGGTTAACGTATTCTTTGCTCGAGCCACTTCAGGAGGGTGGCCTACGAGTCGTGAATCTTGATCAGCTGACAGGGCTCGCTGAGTATCGCAACGGTGGAATGTTTCTCGATGCGGGTGTGATTGACCTTCGCGATCAAGAGCAAGCGAAGATCGAGCACGCCCCATCGGATGAGATTATAGTTGAATGGAGGGCTTTGACGGTGGCTCTTTTGGACGCTCTCGCGGTTTTAGCGCGCGAGAGGCTCGGTCTGACGCAGGAGCAATTCCCGTTGGCTAAGTTGTTGCAAGGTGGTACGTGGAGTTTGGGGAGAAAGTTAGCTGCGGAGCGTCGAGCCGATGCCACTCCTCCTTTAACAATAGTAAGTGATGGCACCGTATTTTAATATAGTCGGCTTCGGACGGAGAAACTATGAATAAGACCCCAGTCACTGTGATTAACCACCCACTCGTTCAGCACAAGTTAACGCTGATGAGAATGGAGAGCACCCCAACCGCCGAGTTTCGTCGACTCTTGCGAGAGGTTAGTATGCTATTAGCGTATGAAGTGACGCGAGATATCCCCCTCGCGATGGTTGATATTCAAACGCCCATTCAGAAAATGAGAGCGCCTTTGATCGATGGCAAGAAGATCGTGCTGGTCTCGATTCTTCGCGCTGGCAACGGTATTCTTGAGGGGATGCTTGAATTGCTACCCTCGGCGCGGGTAGGACACATCGGATTGTATCGAGACCCTCAAACTCTTACGCCGGTTGAATACTACTTTAAGATGCCTCCGGATATGTCACAGCGAGATGTGATCGTTGTCGATCCGATGTTGGCTACAGGAAACTCCGCCGCTGCTGCCTTGTCGCGGTTGAAGGATCTAAAGCCTCTCTCTATTAAGTTCGTGTGTCTCATCGCATCGCCAGAGGGAGTAGATCTCCTATCATCGGAACATCCTGATGTTCCAATTTATACAGCATCTGTGGATGAGAAGTTAAATGAGCATGGATATATCGTTCCGGGCCTGGGGGACGCTGGGGATCGAATTTACGGGACCAAGTAAGAGTTAAGGCTGAGAGAGCGTAGGTGAACAATCTTCGAAGGAGATTCATCGCCCCAGATCGTCTTCGTCGTGTCGGGCGC
>JAFMIS010000009.1 GCA_017853915.1 bacterium | reverse complement strand
GACATCCTCGACCAACGCCTCAATCAGAGGTCCAATACCATCGCCGGTTTTCGCAGATATAAAAAAGTTTTGTTGGCAGATCGATGAATCAAAAGAAAACTCTCCGATCGCTTTCGGATTGAGATCTATCTTGTTGATGATCATCCAGATGCGCTTACCGCTCCCTTTCAAAATCTCAAGGGTTTCCCTCCATTCACCAGAAGACTCTGTAGCATCAACGAGAAATAGAATGAGATCTGCCCAGGGAATTCGCTCTTTGGCCAGCTCAACTCCTATCTTCTCAACGTGGTCAGTGGTTTCACGAAGCCCGGCGGAGTCACAAAATACGAACTTGTATCCCGCCAGTGACGCCTCTTCCTCAATAAGATCGCGCGTGGTACCGGAGATAGGTGATACGATAGCTCGGCGCTTACCTAAGAGAAGATTAAGAAGGCTTGATTTACCCGAGTTAGGCCTGCCACATAACAGTACCCGCACGCCCTCTTTTACAAGCGCTCCGAATGAATAGGTAGACAGGAGCTGTCCAATCTTTGCCTTGGCTACCGTAGCCCGCGCCGCTATGTCATCAAGAGTATCGGGCGTAATATCCTCCTCGGGAAAATCTATGAGCGCCTCAAATTCTGCCAAAGCATCACGCAGTGGCTCGCCAATTGTAGCTACGGCCTGACTCAATCGCCCTTTGAGCTGCTCTCCCGCGAAGCGAAGTTCTTCGTCACTCTTGGCGTTAACCACATCAGCGATCGCCTCTGCTTGCGCGAGATCGAGCTTACCATTGAGAAAGGCGCGCTTGGTGAATTCGCCGGCTGCCGCTGGAACAACACCATACGCGTAGAGAGAACGAAGTACTCGCTGGACTAGGATTGGGCTTCCGTGGAACTGAAACTCAACAACATCCTCACCAGTGAAGCTCCACGGCGCCGGCATAAAGACCGCAAGACCTTTATCTATCGGCGCCCCACTCTTATAATCGAGGATATCTCCGAATACCAGCGTGCGCGGAAGTCGCACGGGATCTTTCTTTCCATTAAAAACGGCTTTCAGCGCCTGACGGGCACGGGGACCGCTCACACGCACTACCGCCACCCCAGCGGGGGCTGGAGCCGTCGCAAGAGCCGCGATTGTCGTCTCTTCCATTAGATCAACGTTAAGACAAATCCTACACCGAAGATAATCACACTCGCGACAAGCGTTCCGATGTACACGGAACCCTTATCGGAACTTCGCATGTAGAGCTGCTGAGTTATAGAGATAATGTTATTCACCAACCAGTAGAGCACAAGTCCGGCCGGCATCGGGAATATAATGAACATCCCCGCGAATACAACTGGCATAATCATCATCATTTTCTGCTGAGTTGGGTCGGCTGATGGGTTCGGAGTCGTCCACTGCTGATAGACCATACTTGCCGCCATGAGAAGCACCATGACTGGCACTCCGATACCGAGAACCTGGAGGTGCTCAGGCGCTGAAAGATCATTAATCCACAGAGCGAATGGAGCGTGTCGCAACTCAATCGCACTCAGGAGCGCGTTATACAATCCAAGGAACACCGGGATTTGGATCGCGATTGGCAAGCATCCCCCCATCGGATTAACTCCGCGGCGCTTATACAAGGCAAAGGTCTCTTGGTTTAATTGATTCGGGTCTTTGATTCGCTCCCGGAGGGCTTTGATCTCTGGAGCGATCTCTTGCATCTTCTTGGCTGATTCAAAGCTGGCTTTCGACAATGGAAGCATGAGCGCTTTTACGATCAGAGTTAAAGCTATGATCGCTACACCGTAATTGCCAAAAAAGCCGTACAGAGTTTGAAGCAACCACAGAAGTGGTAGGGCAAGGAAAGAGAACCACCCTAGATCGATAGTTCTCTCCAAATTAAACGCACCCGCGGCTTCAAGGGTCTTATAGTCTTTTGGACCAACATACGAATAAAAACGACCCTCGGTCGTTGAGCCTGCCACGCGCCCGACGAACAGGTCCCCTTCTCGACCAAGAAGCGTATTCGGTGTTGAGACAGTTGGAATGATAGCGCTTGTGAAGTACGTGTCGCCGATCGACACCCACTTGCTTGTCCCGTAATCCTGAAGGCCCTGCGCGATCTGATCCAGCTGCACATGACGAACCTTGTCGTTAGCTTCCAGATACGTCAGAGTGTGCTTGATACGCAGCTGCTTCTCTACATCGCTTGGGAAATAGTGGGGCCACTCTAACCAGACTGCCTGTCCGGCCGGCGCGGGGCGCTCGAGTGCGACATGTACTGAAAAAAGATACGCTCCACCCGTGAAAGAGAGAGACTTGGTAATCCCGATACCGCTCGGCAAGGTGCCTTTAAAATCAAGCGTAACCGTCGCTCCATCTTGAGCTTTGAGGTTGACTGCCTGCCCACCAGCCGGAGCCCCGTTGACTGCTATGAGCGAATACGACACTCGCTCATCACTCTCAGAGCCAACATATATCCCCAGAGGAAGCGGCGAACCATCGTGCGCGTCAACAAGGTCAAGCGGCTCATCTGCCCCAAGCTGTGACTTGTAGTCCATCAGTTTGTAGTGCACCAGACGTGCACCAAGAGTGGAAATTGACACCTGTGTCTTTCCAAGGTCAACGATCGAAGCGCCGCGCTGAGCGATCTCATCCTTGGTTGGATGGCTGCTCGGAGGCGTCGCAGGCTGCGATGGTGTTACAGGTGCCGGAACAGCGCTTACACCAGTACCCACCGCGGTCGCGCCGGGAGCGACCGCGACGTTTTGCGCGGCGTGTTGCTGCTCCAAGGCAGCTTTTTTCTTGGGTATGAGTACGAACTGCGCGTAGATAAGAGTAGCCAACACGCACAGGATCACCGCCTGCAGATTGCGGATAGTTTGTTCTTTTGAATTATCGGCCACGAAAGATCCCTGTCTTAAAAACGCCTTGTAGTTTCATCTCTGACACCGACTCGAACTGGGAGCGATGAGAGGCCTTTGCGAGGGACAACTCTACCAAGGTTTACGGCACCGGGTCCACCCCACCAGGGTTCCACGGATGGCACCGACTTATACGCCGCAACATCAGCCAAAAGCCCCGAAACCAGCCATGTTTTTCAATCGCTTGCACGGCATAATCTGAACAGCTCGGGTCAAATCGACATGCGTTTCCCAGCAATCGCGAAAAGGTGCCTTTGTACAAACGGTGCGAAGCTCTTAGCACCCAGCGCCCTACCGACCCCACCTTACAGACACTAGGCTGTACTGATCTCTCCATACGAGCTCCAGATACATAAACCACACCCCAACAGCTTATCTGGGGAGATATCCGTGTGACGTCAACGTAGTACCAATCTCGCGTCGGTAGTCCTGAAACTCACACGACTGGACATCCCTGCGCGCTACTATCACTACATCAATCGGCTCTCGCAAATCAGCCCGGAGCTCTCGAAAAACGTGACGGATTCGACGCTTTATTAAATTGCGAACAGCGGCTCGCTTTTCAAGTTTCACGGTCACGGCTATCGCGAGACGACTCTCTCCCGACACGGAAGGAGTCACCAGCAATAGAAAATGCTTGGAGTAGAGCTTGGTGCC
The DNA here is from genome assembly GCA_017853915.1 of bacterium. GTDB lineage: Bacteria > Bdellovibrionota_C > UBA2361 > UBA2361 > OMII01 > OMII01. The sequence continues at coordinate 16,688 of JAFMIS010000009.1, read as the reverse complement.
CTGTCGTTGACACCGTTCGATATCGCGCTTCGTTTTCAGTCGGGCTGAAGGCCCGAACCTACATCGCCTGGCTATAAGGCCTCGCTCTTACTTGTAGTGTCCCTTGCGAGGAGAAGTAACTGACAACTTTTTTCGTCCCTTCGCTCGACGAGCGTTGAGAACTTTGCGGCCACCCTTAGTAGCCATTCTCTTGCGGAAACCGTGCGTTGTCTTGCGACTCTTCTTGCTGGGTTGATATGTGCGTTTCATAGTGCGTACTACCTGTCTCGGTACTACCTCTCAACCCGGTAGTACTCCAAAGCTAAATTCTCGTCACCTTTGCGGGCATCGGCGCGGAGCTTACTCGCGACTCTTGTCGCTCCCGCAAGGCCTTCCTGTGAACCCGAGGAGGTGGAAGTGTACTCAGCTTTAACCTATCAGGTCAACCCGACCCTCACATTCGGGGATTCAGATAGGGCTCCAGAACGATCCGTACAGAAACCTACTCCTGAGGGCTGAGCAACCCCCAGGCAACGCCTATCCTACTGGATTAACTCACTTATTTAGAATGATTGGCGTCCTGCCGCAAAACTGCTCCGAAAGTCATCAACAAAGAAAAACTTTGCTAGCTCTTCGCGACATGGTAATACTAGGCCAACGTTTTGAGGACCTCATGCCAACAGCATTAGAAACACAACAGAGAGTTGAATCAGCGACGGATGCTTTGGCAGCGCTCGCTATGCCAGCTCTTGAGGTCGTGAGCAGTGCCGTACTTGCCCCGACTCTGAGCGCGCTCTCATCCGGTCCAGATATGGCGGCCGCTCGCCTCGATTTCCTGCATATCGAACAACAGAACAAGGCTTTTGCTGAATTCGGATTCGACTTCCGCAATTGCTTTGAAGCGATGAAGCTAGCTGCCTAAGCCCCAAGCTTCTCTCTCTCCATCTCAACTACTCATCAAGGAACAAAGACCGCGACGCTTGGCATGTCCTACGCGAACCTGCCGATCAGGCAATCCGACCACGCGCAGCCGGCGATATTTTGCTCCCTCGCGCAAAGAGTCCCCGTTTTTGTCGGGCAAGCTTCGATGTAGGATCAAGGCGCAATCGATTTATGACTACCATTCAATCGCGTCTCACACGCTTTCTACTTCTACTTCTGGCTACACTCTCTGTTGGGTGCGGCGATCAGAACTCAACCTCAGGTCCTCATGTCACGGTCAGCCTCATAGCCGATCAGGATTCAGTATCTCCTGGCTCCACTTTCAGTCTCGGAATCGCATTTACCCTTGATCCTGACTGGCACATCTACTGGAAGAATCCCGGTGACTCGGGGCTCCCACCTCGATTCACCTGGACTCACTCCCAAGATGTATCCGTCGAGGCTCCTCTATGGCCGTATCCAAAACGCATTACCACGGGACCTCTTGTAAATTACGGATACGGCTCTGTGACAATTCCGTTTCCGGCAAAAGTCGCCTCCTCGGTGAAGTCATCATCAATCACCATACATGCGAATCTTCAATGGCTGGTGTGTAAAGACGAGTGCCTTCCGGGAGAGGGCACCGTGACGATCTCCCTGCCAGTGACAAAGACGAGCGGGGCGCCATCTCAGTATGCGCGCGCGTTTGAAAACGCGTTCGGTAACGTGCCTACTCCTCTTGATCGAGTTTCTATCGCTATCGAAGAACAACAAGACCAGATCGTCTTAGCTCTTATTCCTTTGGACAAACGAGCACTACCAAACTCGGCGACATTCTTTCCAGAGGATGCTCGAATTATATCAAACTCCGCTCCCCAGATTAGCTCCCGAGATGGAGACACATTGCGACTATCTCTGAGAAGAGATCCCTCTCGCCGCGAATCAATTACACGGCTTCGTGGAGTGCTCTTCGCGGATCAAGGATGGTCAGCGCAGGGCCTCCCTAAGGCGGTGCATATCGACACAAACCCACATGAGGCGATCTCAGGCAGCACGTCGAACATTAGCGGTTCAGACGCGGACTCCTCTCCTGAAAGCCTAGGCCTCATCACCGCTCTCATCTTTGCGTGGATAGGTGGGGTGCTTTTAAACCTGATGCCATGCGTATTTCCAGTTCTCTCTATTAAGATACTAAGCTTCGTACAACATGCCGGTGAATCTCCACGCGCGACCCGAATTCACGGTAGCCTCTTCTCCCTAGGCGTGGTCCTCTCATTTGTGGCGCTCGCGGCAATTATGTTAGCGCTTCGTGCTGGAGGTGAGCAGCTTGGTTGGGGATTCCAACTTCAATCGCCAACCTTCGTTGTCAGCATGATATTTGTATTTCTCACCCTTGGACTTCTGTTTCTGACCGAGGTCTCGGTTGGAAATAACATTCAAAACTTCCTTGGGCGGCTGAATCTTCCGACGTCGTACATCGGATCCTTTGGTAGTGGAGTGCTTGCCACAGCCGTCGCGACACCATGCACAGCACCGTTCATGGGCTCAGCGCTGGCTGCAACTCTCTCACTCCCCGCTTTCGATAGCATACTCATTTTTATAAGCCTTGGGCTCGGTATGAGCGCTCCATACGCAGCGCTCTCATGGAGTCCCGCACTCATGCGCTTTTTACCTCGTCCGGGAGCTTGGATGGCGACATGCAAGGAGCTGATGGCATTTCCGCTCTTCGCGAGCGTTGTCTGGCTCTCGCGCGTGTTCGCGCGACAGATGGGAATGGAACCTCCAGGCCTCACTATATTGATCGACCTTCTGTGGGGTATTCTAGCAGCGAGCTTCGGCTTCTGGCTGCTATCACTGGGGCGACGTGGACGATCTCAACTTCAAGCCAGAGCTCTTAGCGCCGCAGCGCTTCTAACCTGGTGTTATGGTGTCTACATCGCTATCCCAACATCGTCTGAGGTCGATGAGAGTCGAGCCCGGGCTTGCTACGCTGGTGATGCCGTGCTGCCTTTTACTGATTCGTACGGTCTTCTTTGGGAACCGTATTCTGAGGATCGGATCGCTCGTCTTATGGCGCAGGGCCGACCTATTTACATCGATTTCACAGCTGAATGGTGCATTACGTGTCAGGTGAATGAGCGCGTCGTGTTTAGCTCCGAGGAGGTGAGGCAGCTCATCGCTCAGAAGAACGTCACTCTTGTGAAAGCTGATTGGACCTCCAAAAACCCCACGATTACGGCGGCGCTTCGGCGCTACGGCAGGAACGGGGTTCCCCTTAACGTGATTATTGGTGGCCCCGCCACGGAGCCTGTTATGCTCCCTAATATTCTAACCCCTGGTATCGTGGCTGAGGCTTTAAAAAAATTGCCAGGCTAGGAAATCCTCGATAGATTCCAGAGGACTGGTGAAAAACGCTCACGACGGAATCTTTTTTCACCACGCCGCTAGGGACCTTATCCAATTGAAGAGCTCACCATGAAGCGCTTATGTGTCACAATTCTTCTTTGCCTATCGTGCGTTACCGCTGCTCGCGCGGACTACGTTAAGGTTGGTTCTCCGGCTCCTCAGTTTACCCTTACGAGCGCAAAGGGATCTCCCGTATCCCTCAAGGATTTCACCGGAAAAACGGTAGTGCTTGAATGGTTTAATCCCAACTGTCCTTTTGTTCGAAAGTTTTATTCAAATGGCGATATGCAGCGATTCCAGAAAGATGCTGTTGAGAAAGGAGCTGTCTGGCTTACGATCAATTCGAGCGCTGAGGGGAAACAGGGATATATTCCTAGCAGCGAGGCAGCAACTCTCGTGTCCGAGATGGGACTTCAATCAACCGCGCTCCTGCTTGATCCCGATGGAACCGTGGGAACATCGTTCGGAGCTCGAACAACGCCTCACATGTTTGTGATCGATTCGAAAGGAAACGTAGCGTATCAAGGAGCGATCGATAGCACTCCCTCAACACGCTCAAAGGATATACCATCCTCCACGAACTATGTTCTCACGGCAATCGAAGCTCTCAGGCAGGGGAAAAACCCGAGCCCAGCGGACACTGAACCATATGGTTGTTCCGTGAAGTACGCGAGTAAGTAATATTCCATCTCGAGACATATGACTAAACCCGGGCCTCATTCCAATTATTCAGCGGCCGCTTCAAGCCGTGGTGCTCGGGCCGCGGTCGTCGGTATAGGGCTTAACGCCGTACTCGCGATCATAAAAGGTATTGCGGGCGTTCTTGGTAACTCGTACGCCCTGATCGCGGATGCCATCGAGTCAACATCAGACATTCTAAGCTCCCTCATCGTCGTCTTCGGAGTAAAGATGGCGGGCAAGCCGGCCGATGAAAACCACCCATACGGCCATGGAAAATTCGAGCCACTAGCTGCCGTCATAGTGTCTCTTGTGCTCTTCGGGGCAGCGATTCTCATCGCGGTAGAGAGCACTCACGAAATTCTTACACCTCACCACGCTCCCGCTCCATTCACGCTCCTGGTCCTGTTCTTCGCGATTATCACCAAGGAGTTTCTGTTTCGGCGTTTAATTACCACCAGCTCCGAAATTAGCAGCTCCGCGCTTAAGGCCGATGCCTGGCATCACCGCGCCGACGCCATCACGAGCGCCGCGGCCTTCGTTGGCATCTCGATCGCCGCGTTCGGTGGTCCTGGGTATGAGAGCGCTGACGACTTCGCGGCGCTCATTGCCGCCGTCATCATCGCGATTAACGCGGCTCTTCTGATCAAACCAGCGCTCCTGGAGCTCATCGATACAGCTCCAAATCCTGAGCTGGCAAGCCGTATTCGGGAGATTGCGTCTGGAGTGGCAGGCGTTCTTGGAACTCACAAATGTCATGTCCGAAAGGTTGGATTTGATCACTTCGTTGACCTGGACGTACTGTGCAATCCAGCCTCCTCCATTCGAGAGGGACATGAAGTCGCTCACAACGTTGGCGAAGCTATTCACGCCGCGCTCCCACAGATATCGAAGGTCCTTGTGCATGTTGAGCCGGCAGATGATTATGGTCGCCGTTCAAGGGATTAAATATTGTGGGCACGCGCGCTGCCGATGAAAAGTAAAAAAGATCTCCTCATCAGAGCCCTCGGCGCGGTTTTCATCCTAGCCCTGTCGCTTATATATTCGGTGCCCGCCCTCCGCTCAGGCACCGCGCGCGTTGCTCAGTCCTTGTACAGCGCGGCCGGTGTTAAGGGAGAGTTTTTCTCAGTGGACCATGTAGACGCCACAACGGTTTTCTTGGTCGGAGACGCCGGTGATATGACAGAATCGGTGCTAGCTTCTCTTCGGGCCGCGGTGCGCGCCACTCCCTCATCCAAAGCGCTCCTTTACTTGGGAGACAACGTGTATCCCAATGGCATACCGACAGATACAAGCACACACGCGTGGGAAGCCGCACGGCGAAATCTCCTTCGGCAAATCGAGCCCTTGAGAGCGTTTACAGATAAAATATATTTCATTCCGGGAAATCACGATTGGGAAAACCACTCGGAGGATGGCTGGAATGCGGCCAAGCGCGAAACGCGCTTTATCGATGACGCTCTCGGGTCGGGGCATTCGCTTCCACCAAACGGCTGTCCCGGGCCGGTACGCGTGGAGCTCGTCTCGGGTCTACAGCTCGTAGCGCTCGATTCAAGCTGGTGGCTTCACGAACACAGAAAGCCTAGCAACTCATCCGATGGCTGTGAAACATTTTCGCCGGAGGGAGTCCTGTCGTCGCTCGACGCCATGCTCGCATCAACCCCCGCGGGCACTGAGACGATTATTGCTCTGCATCACCCAATCATTGAACCAAAGGCCGATGTCGCCCACCCCGACTGTCCAACGGGCCCTACATGCCCAAGCTACATCGACATGCGTGATCGTCTATCAGCTATTCTCGCGAAACATCAGCCACTTCTGTGCGCTAGCGGACACAACCACGTCCTTCAGGTCCTAAGAGACCAAGCCGGTTGTAGAAATTATGTGGTTTCTGGTGCTGCCTCGACTACGTATCAGGCACCTCAAGAACTCACCGCGTCTTTCTCTGAGTCAGCGCTTGGATTCATGGTGCTCTCCCAACGAGGCAAAGAACCATGGATGCTTGATGTTATAAAAACATCGCGGGATGATTCCTTGATGCCCTATAGCTCTCGCAGTGTGTTTCACTCGATTATCCAGTAGCGAAATTCCGTACGTATGCGGGCTAGATTAGCCGAGATCCTCGCGAGACTCTGCCGCGATGATCGTAATATCGCGCGAGATCGCTGCTTGCAGGACAGCTTGCGGATCGTGCATCAGGCACTTTCCAGCCTCAATAATAAGCGTTTTTAAATTGCTTGCGTGCATGCCCTCAATCGTTCGCACTCCGATCGCGGGAAGGTCTACTCGGAGATCCTGGATAGGCTTAGCGAGCTTCACGAGCACTCCCGGTCCTCCACGAACCTGAGCCGCTCGCCCGACTGTCGCGTCAGTGCCCTCAACAGCCTCGACGGCGACAATAGTTTTATTCCTCACCACCACCGACTGCCCGATATCGAGAGCACCCAACGTTCGCGCGGCATCCCAGCCGATTTTCGCGTCTTCAAGAGAATCACCCTGCAACTTTCGACCTGTTATGACACCTCGTGTCGGTACGCTCTCCTCGAGCAGCACCGTCGGCGCAATTACTGAAATTCCAGATTCCTCAAGCTCTCGAATAATGCCCCGGAGCATCGCGTCATCGTTAAAAGACCTCAGACGCGACAACATCTTGAGCCCTCTCCAATCGATCCGAAATCCCCCAACGAAATCCACGCGAGTGATTCCCCCGAGAAGCGCCGCTTGCTTGACTCCACTCTGCTGCAGAGATCGAATGAGCTTTCCAAATTGTCCCAGCTTTACCCACGTACACTTCTGAGCGAGGGATTCGATTTTTTTATCCGCCTCTCCATAAATGGCGACAACGACAACCGATAACCCATGCGCCCGCGCGCGCTCAGCAAACTCGATCGGAAAGTGGCCGTTGCCAGCTATAAGGCCAAGCGGCGATGCGAGATCCGAGAGTGAAGTGGCGGCAATATTCATGGTAGCCCACACGATAGTGTACAGACGCGAGAGTTACAATGCCCGGTAATTTCCGCAATATGTAGCCAGCTTTAGAACAGGCTCGATGAGTGCCCGCACAGGCTCAGCGCCTCATCTCTCATTATACACGCGTCACAGCACAGAGCGGTCACTACAGGCAAGATCCGATAATTTAGTTTCGCGCCTCTTTTCCATCTCGACATACGGTCCTGTGTTGTTTACCACTACACAACGCGCCAGCTTTTTGCATGCGCGCTCTTGAATCGTTTCATCCCCTCTGGCTCCGGTGACGAATCGCTATTCAAGGAGTCTCATGTGTTTTCGTTGTACTCATGTCGTTGCCCGCTCGCTCCCATCAACCACTATCGTCACGACGCGCTAGTAATCCAGCGGAGATTAAGCTTCGCCCCTGGCAACAGGAAGCCTTCGGCACCTATCGAGATTGCGTCCTGCGTGGCGAACGCGCCATACTAATCGAAGCTACTCCGGGAGCCGGAAAGACAACGGCGGCACTCGTTCTGGCGCTCCATCAGATCAAACGAAATGGCGCTCAGCGGATCGGGATCGTCGTTCCCACGGCACACCTCAAGACTCAGTGGGCGCTAGCCGCTCATGCTCTCAACATCCACCTCGATAGCTCATTTTCAAACTCGAAGGGCATTCTTAGTGGGGACTACTCTGGGTTCGTGGTGACCTATCAGCAGGTCGCCCAAAAGCCAGGTCTGTTTCGACGGCTTACCGCTGGCAGCTGCATCATCCTTGATGAGGTTCATCATGCAGGCGATGGTCTGTCATGGGGAGACGGTCTTCGCGCGGCATTTCACGACGCGCATTTCATCATCTGTTTGAGTGGAACTCCCTTTCGAAGCGACAGCTCCCCGATTCCCTTTGTGTCATACGATGAGCACGGCTTCAGCATTCCGGACTACTCATACCAGTACAGTCGAGCGGTTGAAGAGGGGGTATGTAGGCCGACAGTTTTCTACACATATGGTGGCAATGTCGCCTGGCGCGACGAGGGTGGGGACGTGTCGGCGGCTTTCTCTGATGAACTCGATCGTATTGGGCAGTCCAGACGGTTGCGCGCCGCCCTCGACCCTGCAAGTGGCTGGATAGAGCTGATGTTGCGAGACGCTCACCACATGCTCATGCAGACGCGGCGCGAGCATCGTGATGCTGGGGGCCTCCTCGTGGCCGCCGATCAAACGAGTGCTCGGAAGTTAGCCCGAATGCTCTCAACAATTACAAGCACGTCTCCTGTCGTGATCCTGTCTGACGATTCGGAAGCATCCCGACGACTCAAAAATTTCCGAGGCTCCTCTGAGCCTTGGCTCGTAGCGTGCAATATGGTGAGTGAGGGAGTCGATATTCCGCGTTTGCGCGTAGGAGTGTACGCTACCACCGTGAGAACCAAGATGTACTTTCGGCAGTTCCTGGGCCGTATTGTGCGAAGGATTCCAACTCTTGATTCACTTCAAGTAGCGCATTGTTACGTTCCTGCCGATCCGACCCTCTCGCGGCTTGCCGCGGATATCGAGGAGGAGATACGTCACTGCATTCGGCCGAAGGCTGAATTTGATGAGGATTTCAGGAAGCGAGAGAGCAGCAATGATGACAAACCAGAAAAGCCCGCTTGGGAGCCATTAACGTCGATTAACAGCGGCATCAGCTCCGTGATTGTGCATGGCAATCAATTAACCCTCTTTGGCGGAGTCTCTCACGACGCTGAGATCCATCAAGTCGTTACTGAGAGAGTTACTGCGCGACTCGACGAGCGCCGAACGCGGGCAGAGGAGAAAGCCTATCTGATTAATGAGGTTAGGAAGCTCGTCAATCTCTATCACAAACGCACAGGTAGATCGCACGCTCAGATCCATGCCTCTCTCAACGCGCAGCAGAAGGTGAAAACTCAGACCGCATGCACCGAACGCCAACTCCGTGAGCGAATAGGAATTATTCGAACAATGATTGAAAGGGCTTAGTCCAGCGAACCCCTCGACACTCGCCCTGCATCATCCCTGAGGGCCTAGCAGTGGGTGCGATCTGGTCACATTCTGACCGATCGGGCCAGGAGAGCCCTTAGTATAGAACGTTGGTTTACAAAGAAGTGCTTTCTTGTTTGCCCGAGGGGGTTGCGCTTAGCGGCCAATCACCTGTAATCATGGGGGCCGTCAGGTCTACACTGGCAGATGCCAATAATATAGTCGGGTTGGCCGCAACAGGTCAGCGGAAGTACAGGTTAGGTCATGTCCAAACTCGTAATAGTAGAGTCCCCAACCAAGGCAAAGACAATTGAAAAGTTCCTGCCGAAGGATTTTGAGGTGTTGGCCTCTTATGGACACGTACGCGACCTGCCGAACAACGCGGCTGAGATTCCAGCGGAAATAAAGAAACAGAAGTGGTCCAGGCTCGGAGTTAACGTTGACCAGAAATTTGACCCCCTCTACATCATCCCTAGCGATAAGGAAAAGCGGGTTAACGAATTAAAGCGCGCGGTTAAAACTGCCACCGAAGTATATCTGGCAACCGACGAAGATCGCGAGGGGGAGTCAATCAGCTGGCATCTACTTTCAGTGCTTCAGCCCAAGGTTCCGGTCAAGAGACTCGTGTTTCACGAAATCACCAAGAAGGCTATTGAAGAGAGCCTCACTCACGCGCGCGACATCGATGAAAACCTTGTGAAGGCTCAAGAGACTCGCCGCATCATCGACAGGTTATATGGATACTCAGTCAGTCCACTTCTATGGAAGAAGATGGTACCTCGCCTAAGTGCCGGTCGCGTACAAAGCGTTGCTATTAGACTCCTTGTTCAGCGAGAGCGCGAACGCGCGCGCTTTAAATCAGGAGACTTCTGGGACATCAAAGCGCTCTTCCAAGCGCCCTCTGATCCCTCAACGCCATTTGAAGCTGAGTTAACTCATGTAGGTTCCAAGCGCGTCGCGAGTGGCAAGGATTTTGATGCTGATACTGGAAAATTAACAGCGAAATCAGATGCTATTCTGCTTGATGAGAGTGCTGCGCAGAAATTGGCCGCCGCTCTTAACAAAGCTCAGCCACTCGTGTCTGAGGTTGAGAGCAAGCCATTCACTCAGCGTCCCTACGCTCCTTTCACCACAAGCACGATGCAGCAAGAAGGCAACCGAAAGCTCGGGTTCGGCGCTAAGCGCACCATGGCCGTAGCTCAAACACTCTACGAAAACGGCTTTATTACCTACATGCGTACCGACTCGACCACGCTATCGGAGGAGGCCCTCTCTGGTTCGCGCGCCTTGATTGCCCGTGAGTTCGGTAAGGAGTATCTCTACGATCAACCTCGCATATACAAAACTAAAGTAAAGAACGCTCAGGAGGCGCACGAGGCGATTCGCCCCGCCGGAGCCGACTTCACTCCGCCCTCTGTTGTTAAGGATCGATTGGGCTTGGAGGCATTTCGACTGTACGAATTAATCTGGAAACGCACCCTTGCCTCACAGATGCGAGACGCGGAAGGCACTCGGGTGTCGGTATCGATTAGTGTTGAGGACGCCACGTTCCGCGCATCGGGAAAAACGATCTCGTTTCCTGGATTTCTTCGCGCATATGTAGAGGGCTCAGATGATCCAGAGGCTGATCTCGCCGAGCAGGAGAGAAACCTCCCTCCACTGAAGCAGGGCGATCGAATCAACGCGAAGAACTACGAAGTGTTAAAGCACTCAACCCAACCCCCTGCTCGATACACCGAGGGTAGTTTAATCAAGGAACTCGAGCGTCTTGGAATTGGGCGCCCGAGCACATGGGCTACTATCGTGGATGTAGTGCTCTCGCGTGACTACGCTTTTAAGAAGGGATCGGCGCTCGTGCCGAGTTTTCTCGCCATCGGCGTCACAGGTCTTCTGGAGGGATACTTTTCTCACCTCGTTGATTATGAATTCACAGCTCGACTTGAGGATGATCTTGACGCGATATCACGCGGAGAAAAGGACAATCTGGAGAAGCTAAATAATTTCTACTTCGGCGATGTCGCTTCGATGAAAGGCCTCAAGGATCTCGTGACTGAAGGAGAGGAAAAGATCGACCCACGCGAGGTATGCGGCATTCGCCTCGGAAAGGACTCAAGCTCTCGAGATGTTGAGGTTCGAATCGGGCGGTATGGGCCGTTTTTATCAAATGGAGAGACACGCGCGAGCATCCCAGACACCTTGGCATTCGATGAATTGAACGTCGAGAAGGCTGAGGGCATTCTCGCGGAAGCCGCCAAGGGCCCCACCTCGTTGGGAGTTGATCCAACGACGAACTTGCCTGTGTACCTCAAGAAGGGGCGCTTCGGTCCTTACGTGCAATTAGGAGATATGGTTGAGGGCGGCGACAAGCCAAAGATGGCCTCACTGCTTCCTGGTATCACGCCTGAATCAGTAAATCTCGATATCGCGCTCCAGCTTCTCTCTTTTCCGAAGCTTTTAGGATCTAATCCAGAGAACAATACCGAGGTCTTTGTCGCTAGTGGGCGCTTCGGTCCATACGTAAAGTGTGGCTCAGAGAGTCGCTCCATCCCGGCGGATGAATCTCCTCTCACTCTTACGATGGAGAGAGCTCTTGAACTACTCAAACAACCTCGCACCCGAGGTCGCGCAAGTAATCAACCAAAAACTTTAAAGGAGATCGGGAAACATCCGGAAACCTCCGCTCCGATTCAACTAAAAGCCGGTCGCTACGGCCCGTACGTAACCGACGGAACGACCAACGCATCGCTCCCGCAGGGTGGAGATCCTGAGACGCTCACTCTTGAGGAGGCAGTAGCGTTACTACAGGCTCGCGCGGCCAAGGGCCCAGCAAAAGGCAGGAGACGAGGCGGAGCAAAACAATCTGGCGCTAAGAAAACAGCTGCGAAGAGTAGCGGCAAGAAGAGCTCAAAGAAGGCCGCAGCCGCAGGAGAATAGTCCCGGCACGTGCCCGACTAACACAGGGCGCCGATACGACACCTTTCTTGATTTGATATCAAGTCATCTGGGCAATTGAGGCCCTCGTTTCACACTTCAGAGGCTCGCAAATAAAACGCGATTTCGATCCGCGAATAGGATTTCAGCCTTCATCCGCACTTTTGTTTCGCACTACGCAAAATTATTAGACCCTATTACCTTATTGCGGAATCCAACCTCTACAGGAATCTATATGGTCGAAGTTATCGTGTTCTCCATCCTCTGTTTTATGCTCGGAGCATCGACGGGAAGCTTTCTAGGCCTCTGCGCATATCGCATACCAATGGGTGTCTACGAACCCGTGCGAGAGGGAATACCCGAAACTGAGGGACCACTGTCGATTACCACACCGGTTCGATCGTTTTGCCCCGCGTGCAGGCACCAACTATCCTGGCTCCATATAGTCCCGCTCTTTTCGTGGCTTCTCCTCGGCGGCAAATGTGGATTCTGTAGAACGAAGATACCCTTTCGATATTTCACAATCGAGTTGATCACCGCCGTACTCTGCACTCTGTGCTACCTCCGGTTTGGTCTGAGTCTTACAGCGCTAGGTGCTTTTGTTGTAGTCAGCGCTCTTATTCTTATTACCTACATCGATATCGATTACATGATAATCCCCGACCTTATTACCTATCCTGGTGTTGCTCTGGGGCTACTCCTCGGAGCCGCAAGCTCTTATCTTCCGCTTCATGGCGTGCTTCCATTAGATAGGCCATTCACTCAGTCATTGACCGAATCTGCGCTTGGAATCCTCGTCGGCGGAGGTCTCCCATACCTGGTGTGGTGGTTTTACATCGTCGTCCGCAAGCGCGAGGGGCTCGGTCTTGGGGACATTAAGCTTCTTGCGGCACTCGGGGCCCTCTTCGGCTACGAATGTGCTCTCGTTACGATCTTTATCGGCTCAGTCATAGGCTCGATTGTCGGAATTGGCATGGTGCTTTGTCGAAAAATGGGATTCGCGTCATATCTTTCATTTGGCCCCTACCTCGTAATCGGCGCGCTCCTGTACATTTTTGATTTTGGAAACCTCGCCATGTTCCTGCGTGGCGAGGCCCCAACAACCATGTGGCGGATGCTTCACTAATGCCGATCGTTGATCTACCCCAACACCGCATGCTTACTCTTCGCTCGCGCGCTGTCGAAAACGAGGGCGTATGGCTATGACACTCGCAGAATCAACACCCTTGAGCGTTTTAATCATCGATGATGATGTCGAGGTCAATCGATCTCTTGAGCTTGTGCTTCAAACCCTCGGCTATACCACCACGACGGCTCTTACTGGAGACGACGGAGTTCAAAAAATCGCCCATGGGACATTTGATCTCGTTTTTTGTGACTTACGTCTTCCCGGAATTTCCGGACTTGACGTGCTGAAAGAGAGCGCGCAGAAGGCGCCAATTATCCTGATGACCGCGTTTAGCAATCAGGACATCGCTTCGCAAGCGGCCGCGTTCGGCGCATTTGACTACATTCGAAAGCCCCTCTTTCCAGACGATCTCCTCTTTACTCTCAAAAGGTTTGAAGAGCATGAAAAACTAAAGCGCGAGAACCGCACTCTCAAAGCTGCCCTCTCAGAGACATACTCGTTTAATAACATTATCGCAAAGAGCGACGCTTTTCGCTCTATCTTTGACATCGTCCAACGACTTGCTCCCTTTAATACGACGGTGATGATTACTGGCGAATCAGGAACGGGAAAAGAGCTTATCGCTCGCGCGATTCATGAAAGCTCCTCGCGACGAGGCAGATCTTTTATCGCTATCAACTGCGGCGCCATTCCTGAGACTCTCATCGAGTCCGAGCTCTTTGGTCATAAAAAGGGCGCTTTTACCGACGCGAGTCGAGACAAAAAAGGTCTCTTCGAGGAGGCCTCTGGCGGCACACTGTTTTTAGATGAAATCGGAGAGCTTCCGCTACACCTTCAAGTTAAGCTTTTGCGCGCTCTTCAGGAGCAGACCATCCGTCGCGTAGGAGACGAAAACGATATTCCCATCGACGTGCGCGTCATCTCGGCAACCCTCAAAAACCTGGAAGAAGAGGTTCGATTCGGCAGTTTCCGCGAGGACTTATTCTACCGACTTAATGTTGTCTCGATTCACCTACCTCCTCTGCGTGAACGTCCAGAGGATATCCCGATATTGATAGACCACTTCATACGCAAACACGCGAAACGTCTCGGATTGACCGAGAAACGAGTACCTCCTGAGGTTATGAAGGTATTTTTAAACTACAGCTGGCGTGGAAACGCTCGCGAACTTGAGAACTGTCTTGAGCGAGCGCTTGTACTATCACAAGGCGATGAACTTGAAGTAGACGCTTTACCTGACTACATGAAAAAGGGAAGCTCTCATCCGGCCGCGGCGCCCGCTATGGGAGATGACTCAAACCTCTCGATAAAGCAGAAAACCGCGGCTCTTGAGGTTGATCTCATTACTCGCGCGCTCGCGAAGACCAACGGCAATCGCACCCATGCCGCGAAAATACTGGAGATTAGCCACCGCACGCTGTTGTACAAACTTAAAGAGTACAACTTAGGCGGCGAAGAGGAGTGAGTCACCTCCCCTCAGGAAGATCCCCTTGTAGGAATGCCGGCATTAACCACACCCCGTGATCACAATCGCGTCCATCTCCGGCATCGGCAAGAACGAGAGCGATTGAGCGAGCATCCCCCAAAGGCACTCGAAGAAACTGAGGGTCTGTTCGATCTAACCGATCGGACCGAGGCTCTTTTGCTCTCGGATTGCGCCCAGGCGCGACGAATCGATCGCTTCTAAACAACTCCTCACCTCGATCATTCACAACCGAGAAAACTATCGACAATTTTAAACAATTCACCGCCTCATATGGAATCGCGACGATACTCTCGAAGGCCGTCGATCCAGCTGGCACATCAACCCTGAGCGTCGTATTCGCGTGAGCCCACACGGCATGATCAAATCGCGAGTCAGCCCACTTCATATCCTTCGGCGATAGTTCCTTCGCGGTCTTTGGAGCCATAAAAGAGTGCGAGTCTTGGCGCGGTAGATCATCAAGATACACCCTCTTTCCGCTCCACGGAGGGCTACCAATGGTGGGGACAAGGAAGTTAATAACTCGCTCCCTGAACCTCATGGGCACATCAAGATCAGAGGCGTAAAAAGCAACCCAGTGCATCGTGCTACCGATCGTCGCGATCGTGGAAAAGGCAAGTACTGCGAGCGTTAGAGACCAGCCGGGCCACGACCACTTCTTGATGGTCATTAACACAATGGCTGAGCACAACATGAACCACGGCACAAATTCAGTCGCGTACCGTTGAGAGGCAAAATAGAAAGACACGATTCCAACGATTTGGGTTCCTAGTCCGATTATGCACGCCCCATACCACAGATCTCTCTTTCTGATAATTACGATCGCCCCCCAGATCCCGGTTGCAATTAACCAAGGCGAGGAGAAGAGTAGTGATATGACCTGCTCGGTGTATGCCAGCCAAAAAAATCGAGCGCCCTGGTAGTCGCACGGTATCATGCGCGCAAAAGGAAATGCCGAGGTTATATAATCAAAGCGAACGTCCAAATAGTTCAGAAGAAGAATTGGAGCGCGGCGAAGATTTAAGGAGCCGCCAAACTGCTCTGGATGAAGATAATTATATCGAAAATCAAGGAAGATCGTCAGTGAGGAGAAACGCGCGTAATTGTACCAAAGCTGTATGCCCAGCGCGATAATGGCCGGAGCTACCCTCAGCGCGAGCAGAGACACCTCACGCAGTTTTTGGGAGGGACCTACGTCTCGTTGCACACGCAGACACTCTCGCGCCATGAGAATGGTCACAATAATGTAGAGGGGCACGCCAAATGTTACTCGAGCCAGGAGCGCCGCTGCTGTCGCTGTAGATAAAATAAGCCAAGCTTTCGTCGGGGATATCCACCGATACAGAACGGCGAGCGCCCCATAGACACCCCATAAAGACGCGGCTAGAGCCCAGCCGATGGCCTCATGATAGATCCTTCCCGAGGTCATCAGATACAACAGCGGAGACCCCAGACCAAGAAAAAGTATCGAGAGCCCTGTCAGAAGCGCGCGATCTGTAGCTGACCACAATCGGTTCGCTTTGAGAGAGAAAGACGCGATAGCCCAACACGCCAACAGCGATAGAGTGGAAGCCAAGAGGCAGGTGATCCTGGCCCAACGTCCCCACTCTGAGGGCCAGACTGCGTTCAATATCATGCGAGGCAACGAGGGTAGCGGACCAAAATACATGTATTTTTTACCACCGATATCCATACCCTCCCAATTAATGGTGTCAGGTCGAACATCGGCCCTTCCCCTCAGTAGACTATCTCCTAAGGAGTCGTACGAAGAGCTTCGTAGTTCTTCTCCAAGAAACTCTCCTGTTCCATGGGTTACAAGTACGACATGAATACATATGACGAGAACAAGGGCGACCGGAGGGAAGAGTGAGGGGATCCAACGTTTCGCAAAAACCAACATGGTATCAGCTATCCAAAGCCTGAGGGCAGTACGGACTTCTAACAATTACAGCAGCATCCGCGCCTGGAGGAAATATGGAGATATTGACCCGAAAGGACCGACTATTGACGCTCGTAGCAGCGAGCCTCATGACCCGCGCGGGATAGAGAGACGAAGAAGGGATAGAGAGAGCGCAAAAACCTGCTAAGGAAAAAGGGTGGCCGCCCGGCGATGTTCCTTAGGGGAACTATCAACCGGGCGGCCACAGTGCATGGTCGAACGTAGCGAACTATCGACACCGTCCGCTCGACCAGTAACCACCGTATGCATACGCAT
>JAFMIS010000217.1 GCA_017853915.1 bacterium | reverse complement strand
TCGCGAATGGCATCCTCGCGTCCGGGGACTCCCGCCGCTTCTGATAGTTCTTTGAGTAGAACCAACCCACTACTTTTGCTCATATCAAACCCGCACAAAGATCCTTGAAAATAATCCTATCGATGCGTACCCTATCAGTGAATATTAATTAGGTACCCGCGTCTATACTAGGCACTGCCGCTACATTACAGGCAAGTGCCTTTTAAGTACTCAAAGGCATTACATTCTATGAAACGGATCTTTCTCTTCGTCTTAACCAACATCCTTGTTGTTATCACCATCTCTATACTCGTGCAGATCCTGGGTGTGGGCCGTTACCTAACGGCACAGGGAATTGATTATGAGAGTCTCGCTGTGTTGTGCCTTATCTGGGGCATGACCGGCTCCCTCATCTCGTTGGCTATATCCCGAATCATGGCGAAGATGACGATGGGAATCACCATTGTTGATCGCGGCCACCCAGAGGCAGCATGGCTCGTTCTGATGGTGGAGGATCTCGCTCGTAAAGCTGGTTTGCCAGTGACGCCAGAGGTCGGCATTTATGAAAGTCCCGAGGTAAATGCTTTCGCCACTGGCCCCTCGAGGCGACGCGCGCTGGTTGCTTTCTCTACCGGGCTGCTACGATCAATGAACCGGAATGAAATCGAGGGCGTTGCCGGTCATGAGATCGCTCATATCGCTAACGGAGATATGGTTACCATGACGCTGTTACAAGGAGTCATAAATGCGTTTGTGATGTTCTTCGCTCGAGTAATCGCGTGGGCTATTACGCAAAGCTCCCGCGATGAGAATAGGCAAACATCTCCGTACTTAATCACAATGCTGCTTGAGATGGCTTTGGGGCTGCTTGGACTCATCGTGGTATCGGCATTCTCTCGTCATCGCGAATTCAGGGCGGACCGAGGCGGCGCGAAATACGCTGGCAAGCAAGACATGATCGCGGCGCTCGAGCGATTGGCCTCTAATCAGCGAATGTATGACGCGGAGCCGGCTTTGGCCGCCTTTAAGATCTCTGGGGGCCCAGGAGCTTTATTCGCCACTCATCCACCCTTAGAGAAACGCATCGCGGCTCTCAGAGCAGCAGCGATATAGCAGAGAAGCCGCACATGCCTGTGCGAGTACTGACTCTAAACGGCTAACCGCTTCTCTTACTTGATTCCCTAATGCGCCACGCAGAAATGCATTCGCGTGGCGCCCTCGTGAAGACTTCGTAGAAATCTTACGACTTCTTGGAGATCGCCGCGTTCCAGGTCGCCAATTTATCGGCCACCTTTGGATTCGCGAAGAGACTCTTCGTATCACCGACAATGGTTATACTCTTGATCGTATCTCCCTGCTGAATAGCGTTAACAATCTCCTGCCCAGACACTACGTGCCCGAATACCGAATGCTTGCCATCTAACCAAGGGGTAGCGACATGTGTGATAAAGAACTGACTTCCATTGGTTCCCGGTCCGGCATTCGCCATCGACAGAGTCCCCGGACCCATGTGTTTCAGGGAAGGATCAAATTCATCCTCGAATCGATACCCAGGCCCACCTCGACCAGTTCCGGTTGGATCGCCACCCTGGACCATAAAGTCTGGGATTACACGATGAAACGTAACCCCGTTATAAAAGCCCTTTTGTGCTAGGTTCACAAAGTTGGCAGTGGTTACAGGAGTCTTCTCAGGCTCCAAAGCCACCTCTATTTTTCCACGACTCGTCTCTATGACTGCCGTCAACTTCTCCGCTGACGCCGCGGAGGCAAAACCGAGAAAAATCCCGGCAATCGTGAACAATGACAAAAACATACCTTTCTCCATAAGCTACCTCATCGTATTCGACTAAAAATAAGTAGAACTGCTGTGCTGCTCCACACACCCCCTGAGTGCTCTACCAGCCTGACGCAACGACGACCAGAAGAGACTCCCACGATCTCACGATCGATCGAGACAAGCGCCCACGGAGGTGCCTTTAGTTGTTAGCTGCATACCCGAACTTAGCTGAAAGCGCCACAAAAACATGCTCAAACCATGAGCAACATTTCATTTGTGAGGGGGTGTTTTTTCTGGTATCTCCAGGAGGCTATCTGGGTGGTCAGAGGCACGAGCTTCAGCTCCGTGCTTCAGGCCTAACAAAATAGTGAATCGGGTCCGTATTCAAACGTCCAACGTGGACGGAATACGCATCTACATGACTTCCTAGCGCTCGTTGTGGCTGCGGGAGTCAAACGTTAAGTATAAAGAGTCGGTCTACACTATGAAAAGAATGTTTAACAAAGTCCTCAGCGTTTCGGTCCTCGCGGCTGGAGTGTTCCTCAACAACTCTGCCTATGCGGAGATCTCGGAGAAAGATTTCTCAGCGTCATTCGAGCGCTATCTTCAGTCAGACGCCGGAGTCGCTAAGATCGGCGCCGCTCTTGAGCGCTACTTCCAAAAGAAGCAACAAGAGGCGATGAAGGAACAGGAAGATCAGGCTCAGGCAGAAGTTGAGAATCAGTTCAAGAATCCAGTGAAGATCGACATCGGCAAGAGCCCAGTCAAAGGCCCAGCGTCGGCTAAGATCACCATCATTGAGTTTTCGGACTTCCAATGCCCGTACTGCAAACGTGGTCGTGACACGATGGACGAGGTAGCCAAGGCATATCCTAAGGATGTGAAGATAGCTTTCAAACACTACCCGCTACCATTCCATAAGGAAGCAGAACCTGCCGCGAAAGCCGCGTGGGCCGCGCAGCAGCAAGGCAAGTTCTGGGAGTTCCATGACGCCTTGTTCAACAATCAGGACAAGCTCGGACAGGACTTCTATCTCGCCACAGCCAAGGAGCTTAAGCTCGACGAAGCTAAGTTCAAGGCTGATATGGCCTCCGAGGCAGCCACCAAGCAGGTGCGCGAGGATGCTGACATCGGGTCAAAGAATGGAATTCAGGGAACCCCTGGTTTCTTCGTGAATGGCGTTGCCGTGAAGGGAGCTTATCCAGTGTCCCATTTCAAAACGATCATAGATCGTTGGCTTAACCAAGGAGCAGCCGGAGCGAAGTAAATGCGGAGCAGTCCGTGAAATTTGAAGGGGCCCTTACAAGGCCCCTTTCTGAACTTCGAAGGGGCCCTTACGGGCCCCTTTTTTTTGGCTGAGCTGGCTATAAACCTGAGAAACATACACACAGCTCGGTTATCACAAACGCAATTATCTGAAATAACGCGTCATTTTACCGAGATACTACTTTATGGTAGCCTCCTCCGCTCCCGGCCGCGAGCTTTGTCGTTTACTGGACGACTCGGCCTGGTGCGTTATTGAAGTTGAAACATAGTAGAGATGCGGGGCCCTTCATGTCCTCAGGAAACGACTCAACACGGAAAAGTTTCGGTATCGTAGTAAGCGGAGGCCCTGCCCCCGGCATCAACTCGGTCATCTATTCAAGCGTGCTCGAAGCCAACAACCGAGGGTACACGGTAAAGGGCCTAGTCAACGGCTTCCGTGACATCACCATGGGCGAGCCGGGTGCCGTAATCGATCTTACCTCCGAGATGGTCAGCAACATCTACTCGAAAGGGGGATCGATTCTGGGGACATCGCGATTCAATCCTATTAAAGACCAGCAACATCTCGACCAGTTTATCACTGGCCTTCAGCGCAACAACATCGACAAACTCATAGTCATAGGGGGAGAGGGTTCGGCCTATCTAAGCCTTAAGCTGTCGCAACTTAAACTACCGATATCGGTCGTTCACGTGCCGAAGACTATCGATAACGACCTTATTCTCCCAAACAAATATCCGAGCTTTGGATTCGAGACCGCGCTCCATCAGGGCACTAAGATTGTCGAGATTCTTCGTGAGGACGCCAAGACGTGTCGACGGTGGTTCCTGGCGACCACGATGGGACGAAAAGCCGGCTTTTTAGCGCTCGGGATGGGATTAGCGGCCAGCGCGACCTCAGCTCTTATTCCAGAGGAATTTCAAGGCTTCGCCCCAACACCAGAAGATATCTCCGCCATTCTTTTCTCAACTATTCGCAAGCGCCTAGCGATGGGGAAAAACTATGGGGTAATCATCCTAGCAGAGGGCATCCTAGACTGCCTGGACCCCGGCCAAAGCACAGCTCTCCAGGGTTGCGTTCGTGATGATATGGGCCGCATTCGCTACTCGCAGGTGGAATTGGGCGATGTCCTTATTCCTCCCCTCAAAGAGATGCTCAAGGCCGCCAAACTTGATGTACACATGATAACAAAAAATATCGGCTACGAGTTGCGATGCTGCGAGCCGATATCTTTTGATATTGAGTACACTAAGTTTCTTGGATATGGAGCCGTCCAGCACTTATTGGGCGGCAACAGCGGCATCATGGTGACTCGCGACTTCGACAAACTCGGATTCATCCCCCTTGAATCGATGGCAGGAGCGGATGGCATTATCAAGTCGCGCCGAGTGGATCTCTCCTCGGATTTATACCGCGTGGCCCGCAACTTCATGATCCGTTAACTCACACCTTTCATAACATTCATTCCACGAGCAGCGAGAGTCGAGGCAGTTCCGGCCCTTTGGAGTGATACTCGATTCCAAAAATCCCTTTATCGCCCCTTACAGCAGCGAGGCTTATGAAATAGGGAGCTTAATAACTCCCCCTCGCGGGGCTGCTTCGTTCATGGCATACAGTAGAGGGTCTGTTTTACGAGAGGACTTTCAGTGTTATTTCGCGGCACCGCCATCGTTTCAGCTCTCACGTTGCTGAGCAGACTTCTCGGTTTTGTTCGCGACCTTCTGGTTGCTCGGCTCCTTGGTTCATCGATGTTCGCTGATGCGTTCTTCGTAGCTTTCCGAATCCCCAATCTCTTGAGAAGCTTCGTCGCTGAGGGAGCACTCACATCCGCGTTCACGCCGGTCTTT
>JAFMIS010000216.1 GCA_017853915.1 bacterium | reverse complement strand
AGCGAAAGCTCTCGCTACATATCATTCTGAACTCGCATCGTCCGCGCTGCGCGCAGCCCTGAACTCTCCCACACCAGCCACGCAGCCAGCGACAGAGGCGCTGTTTGCGGTGATAGATTTCGCGCTCGATCGGATGCGCTAAGCTATCCAAACTAGCTTTCCTGAGCTCACCAGCCGCATCAAAAGACACGCTATTTCAGCGGCTTATAAGACCAAACCCCTAAAGCGTCGAAATATCGCAAAGATACCATAACGTTCCCTGAGTATGTCGTCGCGACATTGTTCACGACGGCTGGTTCAATTGTGTTTGCCTACAGGTTTTAGAGGCGCGCTGATACACATCGCGTCGCTTTCAGCCTGCTGAAAGTGGCACGACTGTGATGTAAAGCAGCTTCAAGGAGGAAAACGTGGCTTTTGATTTCACGGAGTCTAGTGTGGGCAATTCGGACCGGTTACCAGAAATGGATCTCGCGTATCTCGGCGGGAAGGGATATACGGCAGTTAGCGAATTAATGAGGGCGATGATCCTCCGGACTATTGAGGATCTGCAATCAGGGCCTGAGCTCCGGCAAGAGGCGCTTGATTACTTAATGAGCGATGACGAGGAGTACATCCTCTCGTTCAATTCGATATGTCGATATTTCTCTTTTGATCCCGACAAAACGCGCTACGCAATTTTGAATGCCAAGACGAGAATTCGTACTCGGCGCAGAGCAGCGTAGGGGTGGGCGACCCACTGGTACCTTGATCGTATAAACGCTTACCACTCTTCAGTGTGAACACGTTGAGGAGCAAAAGAAATGGGGCCCCGAGAGGCCCCATTTCACTTTATTGATACCAGAGCAGAGCTACGCGGCTAGCTCGGGACTGTCATCGGCCAATTTGAGCATCCTCTCTACACCACGTAGCTTCGTAAGTTTCAACTCTCGCTCCTCCTGCTGCTCGCTCTTGGTTAAAAATGACTTTCGCCCCAACTCGTGTAGTCGCGCTTCCAGCGCCCTATGCTTTTCGTATAACCGTTTCAACTCAAAATTAGTACGCGCGCCTTTTTCAATCCGTTCGCGATCAGAGAGCTCCATTCAGTCTTTCCCTTGAAAAGGTCCCACCATAGTCAGTTGGGAACCCCAGTTCACTACCCTACTAAAGTATTACCTAATTTTTACTCCTGAGGGTAAAAATTCGGCAATCGAGGCTAAAAACATAATCCCTAACTATAAATGTTACGCCGATTATATATAGATATGATTAAACGCAGACAAAGGTGATACTCCGGCCCGCTGTTTGACCAGCACGACGATGCGAATGGAATCGCTCATCGGAGATACTACATATGCCAGAGCTAACTGCGTGAATTCCCGGCATCGAGATTCGCAACTGCTTGATCGCTGTTCCCGCTGTATCGAGATAAAAACGGCCCGAAGCGTCCCCGGCGGCAGTGTAGACCGCCGTGCCTCCAATAGCTTTTATAACTTCGCTCCCCACCTCATAGCGCTCCCCTCCCGCACAGGGGAATACCACTCCCTCAGTGACCCCATTCATAGCCCTGATCGCTTTCTCAATAACGCCGTTCGCCAGCCCCCTCCAGCCAGCGTGAATCAGCCCCCACGAGTCGCGGCTACGCACAATCACAGGTACACAATCGGCGCTTAAAACCCCGAACGCCAGTGAGGAGTGCCTCGCCTCGGAAACACACGGTGCCAGAAGCCCATCGCACTCGCCGGCTCGTGCCACTATCCCGTTCTGCGCCAGACACCTGTCGAGGCGCTCAGCACTACGAAGATCCGCAAGCTCAGCGCCGTGAACCTGCAGGGGCAGAATCAAACGAGAGAACTGGAATGCATGTTGTAATAACCGCGCGGAGGACTCCACACGTGATCGATCAAACGAGAGCAGCGATGTAGTGGTTCCATGAACGATCCCCTTGCGCCACCAGGGAAGATAGACCAAGACCTCTACATCCTTGTGCTTGATAAAAGAGAAGTCCGAATTCATGCGAGTCACAATAGCGCGTGAGGACCCCCAATCGCCAGCGAGAAACCGGTTCCGCGCACCCTACGCCCCAAGATCACTCAGAGCGCGGACGAGAAATGAGGGCGCTAGACCGTTAAGCACGATCAGAGCAAGAATAACGAATATAATAATCCTTTCACGTGTTAGTATCGCCGTTTCTGGATCTCGACCCTGAAACGGCTGACCATAAAATATTCGAGCGAAGAGCCTAAAGCTGGAGAACCCATTCAAGGTTAGAGCAATCGCTATGAGAGCGACTAAAAGGCCTTGATGTTCGAGCCCCTGCCCTAACATAACCTCCTCATTAATAAAACCGAGCGTGCCCGGAAAACCCACGAGAGAAAGTACACAGACCAGATAACAGACAGCCAGCTCCGGAAAAAGCGCGCCGAGGCCTGATGGCGCAAGGACTCCCCGCACTCCAAAACGACTTGTGAGAAGAGCGCATACTCCCATTAACCCTAAAATCGCGATTAAAACATTCACTCCATCAAGGAGCGAAACGGTAACTCCCATGTGGCCAAACCCGATTGCGCTCAAGGACATCAGGCTAATGTGACTAAGATAGAGGTATCCAGGTATTCGTTTAAGCCTACGCTCACCAAAGAACAACACGGCCGCGTACATCAATCCCACAGCAGGAATCCACACGAAGAGCGAGGAATGGTGAGAGTATTGAGTAATAAGTGGGGAATAAAGCCGCAAGAAAAGCACCATGCCCATCTCAATACAGAGCAAAGGCAGAAAGACCGTGCTGCGCGGGGCACCTAAAAACGGAACCACCCAACTATGGAACGGAAATAATCCAGCCATAATCGCGGATGATAATCCCAGCATGATGAGATCAGTAAGTTCCAGAGCATGGGAAACGGGGAGCAATCCGGTTTGCTCTGAAAGTCGAAGAAGTATCGACACAGTAATACATGCTAACGCGACACTGTGATAACGCCGAAACACAACCGCTCGCAAGACACCCCTCTCATCCTCCTGCAAGCTTCTGGAATGGGCCTCAACGCTACTCATAAAAACCAGCAGCATCGACGCGGAGATGAGCAGAAGAGTAAGAACGGACGAGGCTTGGATAAGTCCGATCAGCAGGCCCTGAACCGCGATCACCATGCTCATTCTAACCCTGACGATCGGAACCGTAGGGGCAAAGAAAACGCCACCAAGAAAGAGGATCAAACTCACAATAGTCGCGACGTATTTACCCTTGAACGTGAGAACCGACACATACGAGAGATGTTTTCCAACGATCATCGGCCCCAGCGCCATTCCGCCAAGCTCTAGCTGAGAGTTTCGGCTCTGCATGAGGGCCAGAATGATACCACACACCGCAACCACCGTAGCGGTTGACCGCGGAAACGAAAACTGCCCCCGCCTCTCTCGCCACAACTCCACGGCGATACCCATGGCGAAGATCCATACGTAGAGCCACGCGAAGGTGGGAATATTACTAACCATACTACGCCTCCCTACCTGAGCTCCTTGTTGTGAGACAACCTAACCAGCCATCGCTCCTCCATGCGCTGCAGCCCTAGCGAGACGGTCTCAAGAGCAGCAACAACATGACTACGCCCAGCCGCGGCTCGAAGAGCGAGATCAAAAGCGGTACTGAAGACGGACGCAAAGAATTTGGGTGAAGCCACAACATGAGATATCCGCGCTCTTACCCGAACCGCATCGTGCTGATGAGCATCTTCGAACGCTATGTACTGATGGATGATCGAGGAACATTTTAGAATCTGGTAGGTCCTCAGAAACGCGTGCCCCAGACAGTGGATCGCGGCTATGTGAACCCATCCTACACTAATCTCAACAAACATAATCCCCACCTGGGAGAGCGAGGCGTATGCTAAAGCGCTCTTCACATCGCTCTGAACCTGACTAAGCAGAACTCCATAGCAACAAGACACCGCTCCGATAATTCCCGTAGCCACGAGCATCGCTTCTGGAAGCTCATATTGCAGACGGAGCCGCAGAAGAAGGAACACTCCCGCATGAATCGAAAGACCCCCATAAAAAATGGCGCTTGAGGATGTGGGGCCCTCCATGGCCCGCGGAAGCCACGACGAATAGGGAAACTGCGCCGATTTACCCATCGCTGAGAACAGGAACAGAAACGGCACTACGTACACCAACTCCACAGGTAATCGCTTGTCTGCCTGAGCAAACCCTGAGAACACCTCCCCCGGAACGTATGCGGCGAGAAGTAGCGCGCCACACAAGATTCCGATGTCAGAGACTCGATAGGCCCAAAAGGCATGCAGTGCGTTATCGATAGTCTCGCGGCGAACGGTAAAGAAGGAGATCAGGAGCGCCGACGTGATTCCTACCAGCTCCCATCCGATGAAGAGCGTTTGAAAAGCGCTCGCCATAAACACCACAAGGATACCAACGAGAAACAGCACTATCAAATAGAAGAACCTAAAGAATCCCACATCACGGTGCAAATAATGCTGCGAAAACACTCCAACGATATTGGAGAGTGCCATTGCCATAAGCACAAACCAGATGTTCAATCCATCCAACTGGAGAGAGAACTCCACGACATGATGGCTAAAAGAGAAGAAATGGTAATGAAATACCTTGATAACGGGGAATGTCCCCTCCGTCACGTAGCGCCGAATCATAACCGCCGCGACAATCAGTGACGTTACAAACCCCACGGTCTGGCCAGCCGCTACGATTCGCTTGACGATCTTCTCGTTGGCACGAAACGAGGTAAACCCGCACGCGCTCAGCATGATCAGCGAGGCGAAGGGGCCAAAGAATACTAGCGCGCACACCCACTCAAAAAAGCTCATACGCCCTACCTACCCACTCGCACGAAATCAAGGTGGCCTTTCTTTCCTACCACCCAGTCGAGGGAGGACGGAACGGT
>JAFMIS010000008.1 GCA_017853915.1 bacterium | reverse complement strand
TTATCACCAGGTAGTGGCCGCATGCTCGAACGCGAAGGCGGCATGCAATTGGGTGACCTCTGAGTTGTTCGGCGCTCTCAATAAAGAGGGGTTAGCGATCGAGGGCTCTCCCATATCGGCCCTAAACCTAGGCGAACTCATCAAACTAATCGATAATGAGGTCATCTCCGGCAAGATGGCTAAAACCGTCTTTGAGGAGATGTTCACCACCCGAAAGGACCCCAACACCATCGTCCAGGAGAAGGGGCTCAAACAGGTTAGTAATGACGCGGAGATACTGGAAGCGGTGCGCAAGGAGTTTGATAGTAATCCCGAGCAGCTCGCTGGCTACCTCGGAGGCAACGATCGCCTCCATGGGTTCTTCGTTGGTCAGGTCATGCGGGCCACAGGCGGTCAGGCGAACCCCAAGAAGGTCAACGAGCTTATTCGTCAGGAAGCGGCTAATCGCAAAAAGTAAGGCTATGACTGATAGTGATCTGGCGGCGACGGCGCGCGTTATCGAACCCCGATCCGTGGCTTGGTATCTTGAGGTTCCCCGTAGCCAGGTAGTCCTTCTCCAGGCATATTTTGAGTTGTATGATGGGGTCGCGACCGTACGCACCCTGCAAGGGGACGCCCCTATCGTGTGCGTATTAACGACTCCCGAGCAGAAAAACGACTGCATGGGGGTCTTGGAGGCTATCTCCGAAGAGGTTCAATGGAGAGTCTGGCGAGGCCCGATTCCTGAAGAGCCACTATGAGTACAGTAACAGTGTAGTATCTTCATTCCTTTAGAAACGATAAGAGAGCACCATGATCAGACTTGTTCATCGCCACAGCAAGATAATTACGTACGTGTTCCTCTTCATCGCGTTCTGCTTCATGTTCAGCGGTGTGGGAATCGACATCCTTCACGGAGGAAGAAACGCACAGCAGGACTACGCTATTCAGGTGAACGATACCAAGATCTCTCTTGCTGAGGTCGCGCGCACCAAGGAAAACCTAACGCAACAGTATCGCCGCATGTTCGGGGAAAACTTTGAAGCGTTCGCGAAGTCCCTTAACCTCAACCTGAATAAACAGGCCCTCGATTCTCTGGTTGACTCAACGCTACTCTCTCAGGAAGCCACTGAGTGGGGCTTTGCGGGCAACGAGGACGCGGTGAAGAAGTACCTGGTCACTAAGGTGTTCGCCGGACGAGAGATATCCGAGGACGCGGTGAGGTCACTCCTTCGGAACATCGGCATGAACTACCGGCAGTTCAGCAAACAGGTACAAGAGGAGATTAGTCGACAAGCGCTCGCGAACATCCTTCGTGATGTCTCGTTCGTCACCGAGAGCGAAGTGGAGAGTCAGTACATCAAGCAGGAGACATCATATGACATCATCGCCGCTTCGGTCGCTTTTGACTCTCTGCTGTCTAAGGTTCAGGACCCATCAGAGGAGGCCCTGAAGAAATTGTACGAGTCCACCGCCACGAACTACGAAGTTCCCGCGCGTGTGACCTATGAATACCTGACATTTCAACCTCAAAATTTTACACAGGAGGTGCCTGTATCACCTCAGGATATCGAGTTTTTTTACTCCGAGAATCAAATCCGTTTTAAGACACCAGAACAACTCAAGGTTCGAGTTATTAAGCTTCTCTACCCCAAGCAGAACGATCCAAGCGCGATGGCGGCGGTGAAGACTAAGGCCCAATCCATCCTTGAAGAGGCGCGTTCAGGCAAAGCATTTGAGGAGCTCGTTCGAAAGTACTCAGACGATCTGCCGAGCAAATTAGCTGGCGGGGATCGCGGCTGGGTATCGCGTGGATCGGGCTCAAAAGCCTTTGAACAGGTAGTCTTTAAGGCCCCCGTGGGCTCCGTGGCGGACCTTGTTGAAGAAGATTTTGGTTTTGAGATTGTTAAAGTAGAGGATAGAAAGGAACCAGGCGTGAAACCGCTGGACCAGGTCCGGGCAGAGATAGAGAACACCCTGCGTTCTCAAGAAGCCCCATCATATGCGGCAGCAAAGGCGCGCGAAGTCGTTGAACTCGCGAAAAAAGAGGTGACCTCGGTAGCGGAAATAGCCAAACGCCTAAATCTCCCAGCACCCAAATCATCGGTGCTAGCCCAACAGGGAGATACACCCGATCCATTGCTCCGTGAACTAACCCAGCGCGCTATGACGATCCCGGCCGCAGAGCGTCTCGTTGCTACCGTGATTGATGTAGGAGATACCTCCGTAGCTCTCCAGATCAGGGAATTTAAGGAGCCTACGACCCAGACGTTTGAGCAGGCCCGCGATAAGGTGCTTGCTGCCTATAAAAAGGATGAGGCTCGCAAGCAGGGCGAAAAGACCGCACAGGAGCTCCTGCAAATCGCTCAAGGGGACCCGACCAAGCTTGAGAGAGAGGCCACGAGTCGCGGATTCACCCTCTCGGCGCCCTTCACAATATCCCGCGCGTCTCCCTCCAACTCCGCCTTTTCTGGCACGACCCAAGAGATGCTCACGGATGTGTTTTCCTCTAGTAAGGCCCCACGTGCTCTGAGCAAAGCATACCGCTCTCCTCAAGGCATCTCCGTCGCCGTCGTAAGAAAGGTGACCATACCTGAGATTTCGTCAGCGGTGAAAGGCGCTGCCCTTGATAAATATCGAACAGCCGCTGGCCAACAAAACATGCAGGAGACTTTGGCGATTACTCTTGCCCTGTTGAAATCTCGGTCAACGATCGATATCGATCAGCAGCTACTAGCCCAATAACATAGTCGTTCGATAAAGATTCTACCCTGGGAGAGCGACTCGGAGCTCCTCAAAGATCGCCATGAAGCGCTCTACCGTGCGCGGCGCGTTTTTGCCGAACCTCTTGAGTATCAGATGATAAAACTCCTCAGGTGACGTTGCCACTACGAGCTCCATCCTTCGATACGTTGGATGTTGGTCAAGGAGCGCCCTGCGCCTGCCGTAGTAATTCTTTGTTAATCGAGCTCGCACGGCCTCAAGAAAGAACTCGCGTTGATCTCTTCGAATCGAGTGAAATGCGTCGGTATACGCCCGATACTCCTGCTTGTTGTTGAAGTCTCCATAGCGGCGCCTATTTTTAAACAAGCGAACTGGATGATACTCAAAGAGCACTCCATCAACGAGGAAATCGACCGCGAGCAGATTGCCTCTCGTATCCCGTCCAATTGGAACTTGGAACGTCAAGCCGTGTCGCAGCTCAAAATGAGGCACGTATCGTTTTAACAACTCCGCGCAGATCGCTTCAGAACGAGAGCAAAATTTGATGTCGCCCGAGCTTGCACAGTCAGATTCCTCATGCTCTTCATGCTCCCCGTCGTTGTCATGGAATACAGACTCAGCCTTCTGACTATTTGATTTGGGACGATTTCGAGAGGCAGCGCGCCGGTGTCGCTCTTGATTGTCGGGGGTATCAGGCCACTCAGATGACAGGTCCACGAGATTAGCTGCAGAGTGTATCTTCAAACGCTCTCCTTGGAGAACTTTGGCGGTATGCTGCTCAGCTACCTACTGCTTACTGAACTGCCCCGCTCTGGTACGGCCCTCACTACATTTTCTAACCTAACGAGCCCCCGAGCCGCACAAGGGCCGCGTGTTTTTGCCACCGGTTGCGACGAAAACACCATAAAGACCACTAGTAACCATCGTCACAGAAGTCCGTCGTTGGGTGCACAGACTTCCTGAAACAGGAACTAGTACCACTACTTATTTGGATGAACTTGCTTGAATTTGGATTCAAGTGGTGTTTTATCGTGAAATATCAGTAGTTTCTCCGCGCGTGTGGAAAAAGAGCCCTTGGAGAGCGTCCAGTCCGGCCGCCGGATATAACGTGAACGCGAAATATTGATGGTACATAGTGATAGTACGGCGCCCGACCCGGGCGCTCTCCAATACCC
This sequence comes from bacterium, assembly GCA_017853915.1. Taxonomy (GTDB): domain Bacteria; phylum Bdellovibrionota_C; class UBA2361; order UBA2361; family OMII01; genus OMII01. The sequence continues at coordinate 16,604 of JAFMIS010000008.1, read as the reverse complement.
GCCGCGGCAGACATGTTACGAGCGGCGGCTACCTACACTGTCAGCGTAAGGTGGTCAGATTGCCTGATTGTGTTCTACTTCAAATGCTCGCTCTGGCCAGCTGTCGATGCGACTCCTACTGATCGAATTGGAACCACTGCTTGTAACCACTTCTTGTCTCCAAAGAGAAGCAGGATATGATGCAGTCCCCATCACCTATGAGATATGAATATCGACCTTATTTGGCATTAGCAGTCGTATCAATTCAGGAAGATTTCGCGAATCCAGAAGCGCTTTTGCCTCGGGATTTGACTGAATAAGAGAGTCCTTATCTCTCAGAACGAACTGGAAAAGCGCTTCTCCCCACTTCTTTCGAAAGACCTCTAGAAAGTCGATATTATAGTTCGGATTGGGCGCCCCTTTTTCTCCCGCTGTCCAGGTAGACTTACCCCAAAAATGAAGCAGGTACGAGGCCAGATTCATCTGCACATCGAATCCAGCCAGGCATGCTCTAAGACAGTAATCGTAATCTTCGCCGCCTGCCATTCCGAAGGATTCATCAAACTTTCCAACCCGCTGCATCACTGATTGAGGAAGGCGCACGCAAAAGAAAGGGAAAACGATAAGCGTGAGTAGGCCAGATGACGATCGGTTGTGGGCCTCAGCGATCGCCTGAAACATTCGAGGCGAGGCGAGATAGTGCTCAATGTCCATCGGCGCTTGCGTGGTAACCATGTTTAGCACGTGGTGCGTTTTCACAACCACCGCGCTACCAACGTACTGCACTTCGCGGTTTGAAATCGGAGAGAGAATTGAATGCTCGTATCCCGTCAAAGGAGCGAGCCAGTTATCGGTAAAAATCACATCGTTGTTCATGAAGAACAGGTCGCTCCCTGTCCTGAGCGCCTCTTCGATCATGGTGTTGGCGTTTTTTGAGAAGCCATAGGGCTCAGGCCGAGTGATAAGGGTGATGTGATCTCGAAACGGCGTCGCGATCTCATCGAAATCGGGGTCATCGTTGTTGATCAGTATCAATCGATCTTCGCCCCGCATACCGGTCGTCTCAAAAAACGAGCGCAGAGCATGCGGCGTGTACGCTCGCGAGGACCTGGTAGAGACCATAGCGAAGAGGCGTTTGGGCCCATCAGGGATCACGGGGCGACATGGAGCAGGGAGAAACGAAGCCATGAAAAGTCCTTGGGCCGTATGGTACTCGCTTTTGCGGAGCCCACACCAGATGAAATGAGCCTATTCACTCGACCCTCGCGGGGGAACTAACACTAAACAACCATAAAATTTTTTCGCAAGCAACGTTTACTCAGCATGCCATTCCATAAGGACCTCCGCTCGAGGAAAATCCTCGATACAAGCCTGAAGGGCTTAAACCAAAGATCAGCTTTGGATACAGCCATCGAACTCGGGAAGATGCGCTGAACTGGATGTGTTGGTCTATGCGTGGCAACGATCTGATTAAGCGCGCAGTATCATCGATCCAAGTCGGTAATGACGAGCGCTCGTGGAAGTCGCGACACCATCCGAGCTGGGCAGCGCTCCACAGAGACACCCTCCGCGCGAAAATTATTCCAGGCGTCACGCTTGGCTTCCCCCAAGGCCAGGAGAACTCCCAGTCGCGCGTTGAGCACCAATGATGGCGCGGCGGTCATGCGCGCCGGAGGTGGTTTCGGTGAATCGAAAAAGGATACAAAGCTCTCTGATCGTTCTTGAAGGATCGGATGCCCAGGGAATAGCCCCGCTATATGTCCATCCTCGCCCATGCCCAGCACAACTACAGCAAACCGACCACCGTAGGCTCTTAACTCTTCACCGTATTTCTCGCACTGGGTTGTGGCTGTCTCACGTGTAGCCTTAAAAGGGTGCAACTGCTCCGCTCGTAGCAATCCCTCCGCGATCAACCTATCAAAGAGAAGATTCTTTAATCCGCCGAAATTACTCTGAGGATCATCAAGAGGCACTATTCTTTCATCAACCATGAAGAACTCCAGTCGATCGAAGAGCTCGCGGGGCTGATTCTTAGACTCCGCCTGTATGGCGCCCAGCAGGCCGACAACACTCCGTCCTCCACACAATCCAATCGTTAATCGATCGGTTCGAGGAAGACTTTTGAGTGTGTCGAATATGGCGACCGCCGCCGCCGCCAGCTTCTCCTCAAGGCTCGTACCCGGGCTCACAATCTCTACCGACATCTTCTCTCCGCTCATTTATTTTTCCGTTAATACCCAGACGGGGCTCCACTCTACTTGCGTGCTGTCCTCACGATGGATTCTGGCGATATACGCGGCACTGACCGGATCGCTCGTGAGCCGCTCGAAACATCTCTCAGCCTCCTTAAACGAGCCCCTCTCGAATGCCTCCAGACCCCGATTATACAGATCGAGCCCCGCGATGGTATCACCCTGTGTCTGTGGATCGAGGGGCTCGAAAAGCCGCGTGGCTTTAAGTTTTCCCTTCACCTGAGCGTCGCCTACTCTACGCCACGCCACAGGGCTCGCCACGGCCATCTTTGTCTCCTCGGAAACAAGGACAGTGGTCCCGAAGACCTTATTTACGCCCTCAAGGCGAGACGCGAGATTAGCCGCGTCTCCTATCATGGTGTAGTTAAATCGCTTTGTTGATCCGAAATTACCAACGGTTACTACTCCGGTATTCACTCCCACCCGCATCTGAATATCAACACCGAACTCGGTTTGAAAAAAGTCTCGCAACTCATGCAAACGCCGTTGACATAACAGCGCTGCGCGAACAGCTCGATCTTGATGATCATGAATAGTTAATGGAGCGTTCCAAAAAGCTATAATCGCGTCTCCCTCATATTTATCGATCGTACCCTCTAATGAGAGGATCACATCGGTCATCTCGGTTAGAAAGGTATTGATGAACTTCACCAGGGTAGCCGGCGCCATATTCTCTGAGAGTGTGGTGAATCCCCGAATATCACTGAAAAACATCGTCAGTTCCTTACGCTCGCCCCCTAAGGAGAGAAGCGATGGGTCCGCGATAATCTTGTTAACCACCTCTGCGGTCACAAAGTGCTGGAACGCGCTTCGAATGAACTTATGCTGCTTGCCCTCAAGCTGATACTGCAAGAAAAATCCCACGAGAACCGCCAAGGCCGCTCCGCACACGGGTGCCACAAGTGGGATCCACCATCCAAGAATCGCCGCATAGAACACCCCCACTACCCACACACCAAAGACGCCACACAGAACTACAAGCTGATGTCGGGGGACAAAAATGGTGATGAAGCATACAAAAGCCAATAGGATCGTGGCCGCAAGACAAGACAGCCAGCGCGGCACCTGGCGCAAAAAGCTCTTTCCCAGAACATTATCGAGAATCGTGGCGTTGACTTCCACTCCGGAGTACGCGCCGCCGACTGGAACGGAGCGTAAATCAAGCAAGCCAGGAGCGTTCGCGCCAATAAACACATATGAGTCTTTAAATGAATCAAGTGGCACGACTGGGCGCCGTCCCTCTTCCAACAGCAGCCAACTGCTAATAATCGCGTGAATTGAATAGGTGTCATACGTACCGGCCGGACCGAAGAATCGAACGAACAAGCGCCCCTGTGAGTTGGCTGAACTGCCGAGCTCCGTCGCCCGCGCGCTTTCAGGATGAGTTTGATTAAAGAGAGCAAAGGGAAGGTTTAAAATTGGGATGCGCCGCATGTAGGCGCCAGGAACTGTTGAACGAAAGATACGATCACTATCCGATTCCGCGGTCACACTTCCAAGCGCTTGACTCGCCGAAAAGATCTCCGGAATTGGGACACGGGCCGCGCCATAGTTTCGAGTCGCGAAGTTCCGCAAAAACAATTCGATTCGAGCCGCCTGAGGCTCCTGCTTGGCCCGCAGTAGATTTTCCTCGCCGATATCCTGCGCATCGGTATCGGATCTCAAGACAACCGAATTAACAACCGGCAGCGTGCCGCTCATAGCTGCCGCGAACTCCTGGTCATCCTCAACCTGACCTGAGCTCTCGGTGAATAGCATATCAAACGCGGCGGCTTTGGCTCCTGCCCGCTCCAGGAACTTCAAAACTGGAACATACAGTGAACGCGGCCACGGCCAAAATATCTTTTCTCGTCGACTAAAATGATCGAGCGATGTTTGATCGACCATGATGAGCTTGATATTCGGATTATGCGGCTTCTTACTCGATATAAACTGGAGACGCCAATCCCACGTCCGCATCTCGAAATCTCGCAGACCATCAGCGGCGATCCACCATGTCACGAGAGCCGTAGTGATGCCCCAGATAAGAAGGGCCCCGATTCGTTTTTGGGAGTGCGCGCGCATGAATGCCCCTGTCTCCCAAAAAACGATCGTTACCCTATGATCTTCTTAAAGCGGGTCGCGCGCGCGGGACTCGCCGCTGTTTCCGCTGGAAAGCTAAAATCATCTTCAAGCTCTTCGATTCGATCCGCTGGCGCTGGATGGGTATCGAACCAGCCACCTGAGGCCGTACCGGCATGCGACTTAAGAATTGTCAGGACCTCGAGCAGAGCCCTCGGATCGTACCCTGCTCTCTGGAGCAACATCGCCGCATACAGGTCAGCGTCATACTCCTGACTGCGATCGTATCCCTTGGTTAATAGTTTCTCCGTAACCCCCGAAACGCTCCCGGCAAATACCGCCGTCATAGGGCCAAGATCAACAGGACTAGAAACCTGGCTTGCCGCTACAGAGGCCGCTTGTTTGGAGAAATCAGTCAGAGCAGAGAAAAGATGTGAATTCGATATCGCGTTGACGCCGTGTCGTTTGACAACATGCGCGACCTCGTGGGCAAGGACCGCGGCCAACGCGTCCTCACTCGGGAGGAGCTTGAGTAAGCCCGATGATATGTAAACGAAACCTCCAGGAGCGGACACGGCGTTAATCTCCGAGGAGTCTATGACCGCGAAGTGATATCCGCCGAATGTCTCCGGGAGATCCGATACCAGCACAACGCTCTGACCAACTGTATTGATGTACTTAGTCTTGGTCGGATCAAGCTTTGGGGGAAATCGATCCAGCACCTGCGCTGAAACAGAACGCCCGAGGTAATATTCCTGCTCGGGGGTGAGCTCCTCCTGAGACTTTACGAGCTTATCACCGGCCGAGAATATCCCTCGAGCCTGCTCCTGATTGACATAGCCCGTTGATGAGAGAACACTGGCGCCTAATTGCGAAAGATTCTGATTGGCGCAGGCGTTCAGCAACACGCAGGACGCGACACATCCAAAAAACTTCAAACTATTCATCGCAGCCCCCCGCTTGTGCGAAAGCTTTGGACCTCGGATATGCTCGCGCGAGCTTGTCGCTCGACCTGATCCACGCGATCAAACCTAAGGGATGGATTCTCTTTTTTGTAACTCTGCTCAACTTCGCGACTGAAGCCCTTTCCAGCGAGAACCACATCGGCCGAATCAGCGCCAACCTTGGAGATATCTTTGACGGACAATACGATGCGATCCCGTGAGATTGATGAAACAGGGACGAATCCCTCGCCTGTTTTGGTTCGCACTCGCGCCCAACTTCCCTCGGTACTAAGGCGATCAAGCTGCTCACCGTACCGAATCGTCGCTACCCCTGGGGAATAATACACAGGCTTCGCGCGAATGGCTGACTCACGAACCTGAACCCACGCTGGTTCCGCGTGCGCAATCGACGCGACGGCCGCCACAAAGCAAGAACACAACACGATTCGAGGTAGTGAAATTACGCGCATATCCCTCCTACTTTTCACCTTGGAGATACCACACACGATTCTAAGCCGCCATGATCAAAAGCCCATGTGACGATAGCGTTTTCCAAAAGTCTGTAGCGGAATCCCGTCTTTTGGAGAACGCTATCAATTCGCGGACGCGAATCAAAACAACAACCTATAGTGATTTACGGCGAAAGCCCTGCCAGTTTCACTGGCACGGACTTTTGCAAATCACTATAGCCTACTCGAGCAGATCCGTAATCGAAGCGTTTGATACAATAACACCCGCCTCTCTATAGACCTGAATCTTGGTGCGTGTATCCGCGATGTCGAGATTGCGCAGCGCAAGTTGCCCGATTCGATCGTGCGCGGAGAAGCCCTCTCCTCCTCGCTCCATGGTAAGTCGTTCTGGATGATACGTCAGGTTTGGACTATCAGTATTCAGAATCGAATAGTCATCTCCCCTGCGGAGCTCTACTGTCACGCTGCCCGTTATTGCTTTTCCTACCCACCGGATCAGGGATTCTTTAATCATCATCGCCTGAGGGTCGAACCAACGACCCTGGTATAGGAGACGGCCAAGGCGATACCCATTCACTCGGTACTGATCAATGGTATCTTCGTTGTGAATTCCGGTGAGAAGACGCTCATACGCGATCTGCAGCAGCTTAATGCCGGGAGCTTCATAGATACCCCTACTCTTAGCTTCTATGATGCGATTCTCGATCTGATCAGAGACGCCAAGACCGTGCCGCCCTCCGATCCTATTGGCCTCAAGCACCAGTTCAACCGGGTCTTTATACTCTCGATCGTTGATGGCGACTGGCAGTCCTTCAACGAAAGCGACTTTTACCACTTCGGGAGCGATCGAGACGCTGGCATCCCACGAGCGGACCCCCATAATCGGCTCAATCAGCTTCTCCGACTCATTTAAAAACTCAAGTTTCTTGGCTTCGTGGGTAGCTCCCCACATATTCGCGTCGGTGGAGTACGCTTTCTCACCTGATGCGCGGTACGGCAAGTTTCGAGTCGTCAGCCAAGCGCTCATCTCCGCCCGACCCCCCAATTCACTAATAAATGTCTCGTCTAACCAAGGTTTATAGATGCGCAGGGCGGGATTAACTAACAAACCATACCGGTAGAATCGTTCGATGTCGTTGCCCTTGTAGGTGCTCCCATCTCCCCAAATCGAAACTCCATCCTCCGCCATAGCCGCGACGAGCTTGGTTCCTGTAACTGCGCGCCCAAGCGGCGTCGTGTTGAAGTATGTTTTGCCAGCCGTTGAGATGTGGAACGCGCCGCACATTAAAGCCAGGAGACCCTCTCGAACTAAATCAGCGCGGCAATCAACGAGCCGAGCTTTTTCCGCGCCGTACGCCATGGCACGGGATGGTATAGATTCGATATCGCTCTCGTCCGGTTGCGCTAAATGAGCCGTGTAGGCATATGGCACGGCACCTTTTTCACGCATCCACGCGACCGCTACGCTGGTGTCCAATCCACCGGAGAAAGCCAAGCCAACTTTTTCACCCTTAGGAATGCTCTTAAGAATATGTGACATCGAGACCTCTGCGCCTTTTACTAATATAGGACTGATATAGCTGACTGAGACAGGCTACTGAGACAGGCCCGGGGGCCCCTTTCTCCCTGCTCTTACACGAATCGTCCGAGTGTATAACTAAACTCTTGAAACTTTGGAATCTTTTTTAAAAAATCCTCTTAAAATCGGCCCCTTTCGGCGCTAATACCTCAAGTTTTAGCTCTCCCAGCCGTTCTACCACAGTAAGGACAACCACAGTATGGATACCGCTTTTAGTATTGGGCTGCGGGCTATTCACTCAGGCTTCGAGAAGGCATCCCGAAACGTGGAGCGGGTGGCGCACGCTTTCCGACCCGGCTCTGACCAGGATGGGATTGAGCCCTTGGTTGAACTCGCTCGCAATACGCGTGAGGTCCACGCTGGCGCCGCAATCATAAAAGTCGCGCGCGAGCTTCAACACTATACGCTCGATATCGTTGCCTAGGGCAACCTTTCCCTGACATACTTTCCCAATCAACTTCTCTTACGAGTGCCCATGTCCGACGAACTATCGCTCTCCTGCCCCTCCCACGACTCTCTACTCGCTGTGGCAAGACGCGCTGCTGATAACGCTACAACGATCATCCGCACGCAACGTGAAACTCACTCCGTATCAGTTTCGCTCAAAGGAGATCGCAACTTGGTGACTACCGCTGACATCGCCGCGGAGAAAGCGATCATTGAAACCATTCAATCGCACTTTCCTCACCACACAATACTCGCGGAGGAAACCGCTCAAACTCTCCCTCCGAATGCCTATGGGAGGGGTCCGGTATGGGTCATCGATCCCATTGATGGAACCACCAACTACGCGCATGGTCACTATCAGGTTGGAGTCTCTATCGGCTTTACCTGGAATGGCATAGCCGAAGTCGGAGTTGTCGCGGCTCCATTCTTACACGAGATATTCCACGCCACTCGTGGAGGGGGCGCGTTCCTACATGAGAAGCGGATCGCCGCCAGCACTACGAACCTGCTCTCAGATGCTCTCCTTACAACCGGCTTCCCGTATCGACGGGAAAATGCCGCGAACATCTCGCATCGAATGGAGAGACTCCTCGCCAGGTGTAGAGATATTCGTCGCCTCGGCGCCGCATCTCTTGATCTGTGTTGGGTCGCATGCGGAAGACTTGATGGATACTATGAAGAGTGTCTTCAACCCTGGGACTGCGTGGCGGGTGGGCTGATCGCCCGAGAGGCTGGAGCTACCATCGCTCACTTCAACTACGACAACGAACTACAAAAGATGACCAAGGACTATCCTGGCGATCTCTACGTCGACAATATCGTGGTAGCTAATCCAGCGCTTATGAGTGAATTCCTATCAGTTCTGAACGCGTCTGGTCGTTAATTCGAATCTTGGCGGAGCCAAGTTCGAATCGACGGGAAAATGGACATGGTGGGAACCAATTCGAACCAGTTGCGAGCAGACCCGCCCCCTAAAGGGGTCGAGGTCCACTTCGCCTCCTTTAGGAGGCGAGTGGACCCGAACGCAACCAATTCGAAACGAGATGTGGGGTGAAGCGAGCTATGGCGAGCGAGAGGGGCGGCAGCCCCTGGGCTCGAATGCAGAATGGGGAATATGGAGGTGGTATACGGAGATTCGAACCACGTCGCACTGCCCGGAGGAGGCCGATCAGGCCGACGGGTGTCCAGTGACATCGCTGGTCGTTAATTCGAATCTTGGCGGAGCCAAGTTCGAATCGACGGGAAAATGGACCCAGGCGGGATCGAACCGCCGGCCTCGTCATTGCGAACGACGCGCTCTACCAGCTGAGCTATGGGCCCTCAAGAAACCCGCCCAAGGTATATCGACTGGCCCAAGCATGTAAAGAGAGAGCTCCGGCAAATCATTTTCGGATCCTCAAGTTGCCGAACTTCCTGCCCGTTTATAGCGTATGCGAATCAATAACCTAGAGTGATGTGTGGCAAAAGCCTTGCCATTTTCACCGGCACGGACTTGTGCAAATCACTCTACGCATAAACCGGCCGGCCGTTCATGAACACCGCGGAGAGTTTTATATCCTCCGCTAATTGTAGCGTGAGGGGCTCTTTGACCTTGGCAATCTCCAGATCCTGAACGCGAACATCACGAATGACGGCTAACGGCGCACCTATGATAGAGATACCAGATCGGGCAGCACCACACCGAACGTCATCGATCTCGATATCATGAATGAGCGGCGGAAAGATCTCTCCACGATACCCATGATACTGTGTAGTTATCTGAAACAGCTCATCGCACGCATCGACAGCGACGTTCCATACTCGAAGGTGCTCAATAACGCCCCCTCGATCGAGATTTGATTTTACATTAAGAGCGACATCTGCCTCATCGATGCGACATCGAATAATATATACCCGCCGAATGCCACCCGACATCTCACTTCCAAGCGCCACACCAGCGGCCTTACTGCGAAACATCCTACAGTCACGAATTACGATGTCTTCCGATGGCTTTCCTACAACCCTACCATCCCGATCTCTCCCAGATTTAATCGCGATACAGTCGTCTCCTGTGGTGAATCGACACTGCTCGACCACGACGTGTCGTGACGAATCGATATCTACGCCATCGTTATTCACCAGGTAGGTCTTTACTGAGATACCTCGGATGGTCGCATGCTCCGAGTAGAGCACATGAAGGGCCCAGAATGGGACATCATGAATGCGAATTCCCTCAACCAACACCCGCGAGCATCCCAGAAACTGGATGAACGAGGGGCGCAAAAAGCGCCCCTCTCCGAACACCCGTTGCTCCAGAGGAATCCCATCGGCTCCCATCCGACGCAACGTCCGCTGCGCCTCGCCTTGCTGTCGACGCCAATTCTGAATGGAACCCGTAAGATCCATCGACAGGGTGCCCTGGCCCGAGATAGCCACATCACTCGCGTTCAACGCGTAGATACACGGAGAATATCCCCACAGGTCAGTCCCCTCCCACCGAGTGAGCACAAGTGGCAGGTAGTCGCTTGGTTCCCCGGAAAATCGGACCTCACATCCCTGGCAGAGGTGCAATCCGACGCCAGAGTGAAGCCTGAGCGGTCCATTGACCTGCCATCGACCCGCCTCCAGGACAAGAGTTCCTCCGCCAACCTGAGTTAGCCCGTCGATAGCATCTTGAATTCTCTGACGAGCACAGCCCTCAGAAACAGTCAGTACGCCCCGACGATCCGATATACGTGGCGTTTGAATCTTATTCGCGATATCGCTTGCCTCCTTGAGCCACCGCGGAGGAACAAAACGTGCAGCCGCCCAGACTACTCTCTTCGGAGTCATCATGAGAGAGCTTGAAGCGAGTGCTCCAAGCCCGAGAGCCCTCTTCAGAAATACCCTACGTGATAAAGTTCTTGAGATCGCTGCTAGTCGACGGTCCACACCTTACCCTTCTGAGTGAGGAACATCTTTCGCATCTCCTCTAGATTGAACGGCCGTGAGCCAATTCGCCCGAGGACACTCACCTGATGACCGGTTTCATCAACCGCTCGATCACGATCGAGCGGCTTGCTGATGGCGAGCGCGGGTCCCGCCATGTGTTTACGCGCTATTATCACCGGCTTCACAGGCGGCGAAAATCCATAGAAGCCTGGTACTCGATCGGGATCGGTCAATTGCACGATGAATAGGCCATTTTTTCCGTCCGCGACGTATCCAAAAAGACTCGCATTGGTAGAAGCAACCTTAATATCATGGGTGTCTGAGATCTCTCCCTCACCGGTATATTTCATATACACCCGCGGGTGCTCGGGTCGCTCAACATCAATAATCACAACCCCATCTTTACCACCAGCGACGTACGCATACGTACGCGCTACGTACACGTTTCGCGCTTCTGGTAGGGCAATCGACGCGCTTGTGACCAGCTCTGGTTCGTTTGGATGGGTAATATCGATGACATGGAACCCTTTCGCGTCAGTCATAAAGGCATAACGGAACTGAACAGCGACCCCGGTGGGCTGCTGCGCTGCCCAGGTGCTTTCAACTCGCGGGTTGAGAGGATCATCGAGATCTAAAACGACAACTTTGTCATTCGTGCCGATGAACGCCCGAGCCCCCGCCAAGGTGATAAAACGAGCTCCTGTTAGTATCCCACCCTCATTCCATGTAAGCGCGCGCTCTAGGAAATTATTGCGAGGCTCGCCATCTTGGAGAGTGTCGACATTCACCACGATCAATCCCTCTTCACTATCTGAGATAAACGCGTAGTGATAGATAGCATGCATCGGGGTCTCTAAATTCTCCGGTAGCTGCTCTTTGAATGGCGCGACCGGCATATTCGTAGGCAACGCGACGCCCGTCGCGTTCTTCGATGCCACATGAGTATCCTGTCCGAGCGGCGAGACGGGGCTTGTTACAATACGCTCAGAGAAGCCTTTGTTGGCGACATTCGCGATGTCGTACACTCGAAAACCACCAACACCAGCTGCCGTGTAGAGATATTCACCACGCATCTGTATCGACTGGGTGCTTCCTCCTACTCCGTGGTGACGGTGGCTCTCTTGCAGCTCCTGCTTCTTGTCCTGATGATTTTTGTAGTAGTCTGGATAGGCATATCTGTGAAGGTAGCTTCCAATCACAGCCTGTGGCTCATCCCATTCGGTAACTTGCACTCCCTCAAGCCCCTCGTCTCCTGTGGCGACCCATGTGTAATACCCCATGAAGTTCACAAAATTAGTCCCCAACAACAACAGCTGCGCCATGATTGCGTTGTTGTCATTACGTTTCGACACATGGCAATCCTGGCAATCTTTGGTTTCCGTTGTTCGTACTGTATGAGGGAAATGAGGCGCGAAGGCTTGAGAGCTATAGCCTCCACCCGATGTAGGTGGCTGTTGGAAATAGATCTTCTGACGATTGCTGTCCGTTGAGCTGAGAATCAGCGCACTTGAAGAGCGCACAGGAACGATCTTTCCATGTTTCGCTGGGCCATGGCGCCCCAGCTGATACATATCATCCCGAGCTACCTGGGGATTATAGCTCGCCCAATTACGAGTTAGCTTGCCCTCATAATGGTTACTTGTTTTCTTCCAGTTGGCCTGAATCGGCAAGTGACATCCACCACACGCGGTTGTCCAGGAGCTGTGACACGCGAAGCAGGACATATCACTGTTAGGATGCGCCAGTTTTGCTGAGAACTCTGGATTAGCTCCATCTTTCGCGGACGCTATTGAATAGGTATCCGCGCCCTCCGCGAGCTTCATTACCAACTTCGCTTTTGCCGATTTCTTATTGAAATCTCTGCTCTTGGGATCCACGGAGTCCTTTACCTGCTTTACGCGCCACTGGAGTCCCTTGGTCACAAGCGATCGTTGAAACAGATCTCCTCCCTCCCATACGAATTGCCGTTCGCCCCACGGTGTTCTCTTCAGAGAGAGATCCCGCCCACCCTCCGCGGCGGCCGGACCCGACGTCTTGAGAGTCGCTTTCTGGGTAATCGATCCGTGACAATCCTCGCATCCTATTTCTACAGCCTGCGCGACCTCTCCATAAATATGTCCATCACCGTGAGCATCCTGCCCGAAGTGGCAGTCAACACACTGCATGCCAAAATCGACGTGGATATCCTGAAGGTGGACGGCTTTCTTGAACTTCTCGGGGTCATCAAATGAGACGATTTTCCCGTCTTTATCGAGCAGATGTCCCTTGCGGTCACGCTTAAACACCGCTCTGAAATTCCAACCGTGGCCATGATAATCGGCGAACTGCGTCGTGTTAAGTTTAGGATTGAGCTCACTGACTCGTTTGAGGAAGTCGAGATCTGTCCACTTACCACGCGCCGCCGCCTCCTCCGGATTGTGATTCAGCGAAGTGAAGTACTCTTCATCGGTAGGATACTTCTGCTTCTCGGGCCACATTGTTGGCGCGTCAGCTTCGTAGTCCCACATCGTGTACCCGAGGTACGTATTAACAAACATGTTTGGCTGGTGCATGTGACACACCATGCACTGGCTCGTGGGAATAGCTCGGGTGAAGACATGCTTGAGTGGATGCCCCTCCTCATCCTTCGGAATAGTTGGATCGACCGTAACACTCTTGCCCTCATGACCAAACTTTGCGTACGGACCGGAGTGTCTTGGATCTCGATCATTCGCGTAGATGGAGTGGCACGCCGTACAACCACTGCTCCGATAATCTCCTGGATGATCATTCGTCCCGAGGAAACTCAAATGCGGGTCATTGAGGCGTGTTTTATGAATATTAATGAGTGGCACGGCGATCCGAGCTCCCGTTCCAGGGCCACGGTTGGAGGCTTTAACATCCGGCTTACCCGGATCTTCAAGAGGATTAGGCACCCCGGTCTCGGCGAATTGAGAACGGATAAAGAATCCACCCCTCTCAAAGATGCGAAATATATCGGCTGGTTTAAACACCTCCCACGTGGGCAGCGGCAGGAGCTTTTCAAGCGCTCCGCGAGCTTTTTGCTCCTCTGTAAGGGGCGCGCCACCATCAACGACGCTCGCTGGCTCTCCATCTTCGGTATAGCTCTCTCCCAAGACATAACGTTTATAGGGAAGAATGCCGTTATTGTAGGCCGCGCCGCCCCACAACATAGCGGACGTTGTCATGAGACTCTTTTTAACGGCCGTGACGATCTCAGAGTGACACCCTCCACACGCTTCCGGCGCCGCCCGCAAATCTCCTGGGTTTACAAAACGCGCGAACTCGACCGGCTCCTTCACGAGATCCGTGTATGAATGCTTTGGATTCGCTGATGAGGGCCACCGCTCCGGGTGCCGCGGCAACACATGCGCGCTCTTTTTTGCCTCTTCGTATTGAGGATCGCCCTTCGCAATACCCTCTGCTCTGACAGCGGGATCTCCTCCGTGACACTGCGCGCATCCGATATGGATAGCGGGATTTTCATGCATCGTCGGAGCATCTGTCTTGGTATGACAATCGAGGCATCCCCGACTGGTTTCCTCCATCTCAGTTTCTGTACCGCCAGGCTGTAGCACGTTCTCGTACTTTTCATCCGCGAGCGCGACGCGACTCACTATGAGCATAGTGATGATAACGACTAGCGCTTTAGCTGTGCCCCGAGTTTTCGCAATCGCGATTAAGCGTGTTCCTTTCATCGCCACCACATCAATACTGAAGAATCAAATTAGTAAACGCTTCGTAGTTAACCTTGTCCCCGAATAGATTTTTCTGACCCTGTCCTGGCAACAGGACCGCGGTTCCCGCCCGAATCTGGATATTGTTATTGAGAAATGGCCTGTAGAGGACTCCGGCTGAAAGGTCGACTCCGATGTCACGATTGATGGACCCATCCTGACGCAGCGCCTCGACCGTCGCGACCTGATCGAACTGCAGGAACGTGGCGTTCGTAATTATTTTCAGCTCGGGTAGAACCTCGACATCGAGCCCAAGGTTATAGAGCCGGAGTCCTGGATTTACGAAGTTTGATTGTCCCATCTCTTTGCCGGGCCGAAAGTTGGGTAGGAGACTATTCCTATTCACGAGGTTTGTTCCGCCACCACCGATAAATGGAATGGCCTGACGTTGCCAGAATGAGAGGTCTCCGCCGGCGAAGTTGGGGTTATCAAAAATAGCGTCAAAACCGGTAGCCTGACCATCGTAGGGGTCCCGGTCGCCTGAGGCCCACATGAAGGACGTGCGCACGCGCACCCAGTCGATATCATACGAGAGCTCTTGCGCGAACATCGCGGCATTTATATCGACCTGTCGATGCGCTATCTGATTGTGACTCTCTGAACCATTGACGTAGTAGAATTGCGTCGTTGTATTGACTCGTCCGAAATGACCATCACCCGCTAATCCATAGTACGTTGAGTAGATATTCTTAAATTGCTGGTCGCCGATCGCGGTCGGACGTACCAAGAAATTATTGCTATCGTACCGATAGCCCGCGTCACCCGCGGTATCTTCTCGATGAACAACGCTCATCATGGTTGTATGACCGAGCGCCAGAAGATCCTGTCGATATACATTCGCCACAAAGACATCTTCGTGACGATCGTTAAACATAGTATTGATGCCCGAATTGGTATCCTTATCGAGCCGCGAAAAGGCCGCTAAGTTGAACTGAGTCTTGTTGTTGTCATAGTTTCCAAAAAACCGCGCCGCCGGCTCGCTTGAGTTAAAGAGGAATCCACGAAAATCGGCGTTAAACTGCTGAATACCAATACGCGAGGAAACAAAGTCGTAGCGGTCTGAGAGATTCGCCAGGTGAACATCCGCGAAGAGCTCTTGAAATCCGATGTAGTTGTCGGATCGAACACTCCCATACGTGGGATTAGCTTTCACCAAACCATCCTCATTAACCTCAACATGATTAAAGTTGAGTACTGGAGTTATTCGAAACTCGTAATCAGGGGGCTTAAAGGATGTGTTGCCTCGAATGAGTCCAATCGAGGTAACAAGATTTTGAACAAATGCCCACTGATCTCCATCACCGAAGACGTTATTGCTGTTAGCGTTCTTTGTTGAGGCAAAGCCCACTGGAACTGGAATGCGGCGAGCCTCGTACAACGTATCGGAGATGGCTGATACCTCTGTAAACCATAATCCATCTGGCTTTCCGAATACGGGAATATCGGCCTTTAAAACATTCTGATTGTACGGGTCATACCACTTGCCCGCGTAGAACATACGCCAACGATCAGGCACAGGAATAAAATCAGAGGCGGAGTTCTGAATAGGAGGAATTGACTCGTAGATTGTCTCGGGAAACTTCGGTGTATCTTTATCTGGAAAATAACGCTGGAAGGTCTCGGACGGAGGTTTGACCTCACTGGTAGCGTCTAGATTAGCTGCTGGAGCTTCCTTATTTTCTGATTCTTGGGCACCGGCCTGAGACCTAAGCCCGAAAACAAAACTCAGACAAACAAGCGCACAAACCACGTTTAGACAGCGTCTCGCGGGATGAGATGTTCCACGATGGACCATGCACCTAGCACTCGCCTCGCGGACTCGCTTCATGTAATACCTGATAGAACTAGCTCTCAACGCTCACGGAGCGTCTCAAAAAAAGAGACCCGAAACAACCCTAAAGGGGCCTTTTTGGGATGATTACACGACGCGGCTTGCGCTACGAGTCGCCGCAAACATTCTGCTCATTTTTCCCTATAAAGGGGCCCTCGGGACAGTTGACATACCGCAACCGAAGCTCGGGTTGTGGCAGAGCGACGTGATCCGAGCGCATCTCATCCGGGGCGTTAAAACCCAAGGCCGCATCTCCTACCCCAGCATGCCCCGCGTAATCCAACCCTCGACGACTAGCGCCGTAGAACGCCACAGTGTCATCCTGGTCGATACCATCACCGCTTATGCCGATAGCTCCGATCAGAACCCCATTTCGATACAGCGGCACAGCACC
>JAFMIS010000215.1 GCA_017853915.1 bacterium | reverse complement strand
TGCCAGGCTACTTTGAGACTTGGAAATAAAGTGATTGCTATTAGGAGCTTGCGGTGTGGGACCAAGTAGCCTGGCACCAGGGGTTCAAGCACCAGAGGTTCAAGAGTCGCTACTCAATGGCGATATATCGCACCTCAATCACCTCAACCTCCTGCTGCCCTTTTGGAGACGTAAAGGTGACGATATCGCCCTCGCTCATTTTCATCAGAGCCCTCGCCAATGGGGACATCCAACTAATCCTGCCTTTAAGGAGATCCACCTCATCGACACCTACAATTGAGTAGGTCTTCTCGGTATCATCCTCATATCGCAGGGTGACGGTCGCCCCAAATTGGACATGAGATACTTTAACGGCAAGGGGATCTACGATCTCCGCGGCTTCCAGACGTTTCGCCAAAAATCGCATCCGCTTGTCGATCTCACGCAAGCGCTTTTTACCGTAGAGATAATCGCCGTTCTCTGAACGGTCACCGTTACCCGCGGCCCACGCGACGGTCTTTGTCACCTCGGGACGCTCTTCGTAACGCAGCTTCTTTAGCTCACGACGCAACGCTTCCGCCCCATGTGGAGTAATGTAGTTTTTACCCCCGGGAACAGACGCGTCTTTCTCGGTATCCGAGGAATCGGTGTCAGCGTCATTCTCTTTTGTGAAGGCTTTGCTCATCGCTGCTACGAAATGGAGCGTAGACTACTCGTGGACCGGTACGTTGGTAGAGATCCAATCGATAACGCTCTGCGTGTGGGTGCCCGGAATAAAAATCTCCTTTACACCAAGCTTCTTTAACTGCTCAATGTCATCCTTAGGGATGATTCCACCCCCAAAGACCATTATATCATCTGCTCCCTCTTTCTTTAACTTTTCCAAGAGGTCTGGAAAGAGCGTCATGTGCGCGCCGGATAAGATACTGAGACCGATACAATCCACATCTTCTTGGATGGCAGCTCGCACAATATTCTCAGTGGTTTGGTGCAGACCGGTATAAATAACCTCCATACCCGCGTCGCGCAGGGCGCGCGCGATCACCTTAGCTCCTCGATCGTGACCATCGAGCCCAGCTTTGGCGATTAGGATCCTGACGGGACGCTTTGATGCTTGCGTGGATGTCATAACATTCCCGGATCAGTATATACCCCAAAGACCTTTCGGTACACATCAGAAACCTCACCGAGGGTAACTCCCTCGCTTACGGCGTCGATAAGCACCGGGACAACATTACGGTTTTCCCTGCAGGCGGCTTCAACCGCTTGAAGACACGCCGCGTGGCGAACCTTGTCTCGACGATCCTTGAAAGCCTTTACCCGTTCAATTTGCTGCTGCTCAACCACATGATCAATCTTGAGTGTAGGGATCTCCTGCTCACCACCCTCGGCATACTTATTAACCCCTACTATCACTTGATCCTGAGCATCAACTTGCAATTGAAACTGATAGGCCGCTTCGGCTATCTCTTTCTGAGGAAAACCAACCTCAACCGCTTTTAACATTCCACCGAGCGCGTCGATACGCTTGATATACTCAAGAGCCTCCGCCTCAATCTCATTCGTGAGACGCTCGACATAAAAGGAACCACCCAACGGATCGACAACATTCGTCACTCCGCTCTCCTCGGCGATGATCTGCTGCGTACGGAGCGCTACCCGCACAGCATCCTCAGTCGGAAGCGACAGGGTCTCATCCATGCTATTCGTATGCAAAGACTGCACACCACCTAAAACCGCCGCCAACGCCTGCATCGCCACTCTCGCCACGTTATTGACCGGCTGTTGCGCGGTAAGACTTACGCCGGCGGTCTGAGCATGCGTCCGCAATTTACAGGCGGCTTCTGTTTTTGCTCCATACCTCTCGCGCATCAAGCGCGCCCAGAGCCTTCGCGCCGCGCGAAATTTCGCGATCTCCTCGAAGAAATCGTTGTGCACATCAAAAAAGAATGAGAGCCGCGGCGCGAAGTCATCAACGTTCATACCGCGTCCGAGGCAGTGATCGACGTACGCCAATCCATCAGCGATCGTAAACGCCAACTCCTGAACCGCCGTCGCGCCCGCCTCTCGGATATGGTACCCACTAATACTGACCGGATTAAACCGCGGCGCCGACTGGGCACAGAACTCGACCACATCGCACACCAGTTTGACGGATGGAGCCGGAGGCGAGATCCACTCCTTCTGGGCGATAAACTCCTTGAGCATATCATTCTGAATCGTGCCACCGATCTTATCGAACGATATATTTCGGCGCTTGGCGACCGCGAAATAAAAAGCGAAAGCCACCGTCGCCGTGCAGTTGATGGTCATCGAGGTCGTAACCTGATCCAGGGCGATTCCGCTGAACAGCGTGTCCATATCTTCTATCGTTGACACACTGACGCCTTCTCGACCCACCTCTCCGATTGAGCGCGGACTGTCCGGGTCATATCCCATCAGTGATGGCATATCGAACGCGGTCGACAGTCCCGTTTGGCCGTGCTCCAAGAGATATTTGAAGCGCTTATTGGTGTCCTCCGGCGTTCCAAACCCAGCGAACTGACGCATCGTCCACAAACGCCCTCGATACATGGTGGGCTGCACACCCCGGGTAAATGGAAATTCTCCCGGGAACCCAAGATCGCGCTCGTAGTTTACACCGCCACCATTCTCTGGTGTTACTAACTCGGGTTGCTCACGAAAACTTATCGAAGAAAATCTGCCCTTTCGCTCACCTTGAGCGGCATAGGCGCCCGCGCGCCACTCTTTATACGAGCCGCTCCGCTTAAACTGCTTTGAGTCCTTCTTTTTATTGGTCATACGATCGCTTGGAGAGCCGCCTCAGCAGCCTTCCCCCTAGCCTACTCTTTCAGAAGCTGCGTGGCTATGAGGATACGCTGGATCTCACTAGTTCCCTCATAAATCTCAGTAATTTTAGCGTCCCGAAGGTGGCGCTCGGCCGGGTAATCGGTGACATAACCGTAGCCACCATGAATCTGAATGCCCTTAACAGCGCACATCATGGCCGTCTCCGAGGCGAACAGCTTGGCCATCGCGGCCTGCCGCACATACGACTCTTTCTTATCCTTGCGTTTCGCCGCATCAAGAGTCAGGTACCGAGCGCTATCGATGTGACACACCATATCGGCGAAATAGTTCTGGATCGACTGGTGATCGCAGATCTGTTTTCCGAATGCCCGTCGCTCCTGCGAATATCGAAAGCTGTCATCAAACGCGGCGCGCGCGATACCTATCGCCTGCGCTGCTACCCCAATTCGCCCCCCATTTAACGTGGTCATAGCGACGGTGAACCCCCGATTCTCTTGGTAGAGGAGAGCGGACTTCGGAACCCGAACATTGTCGTAGATAATACTCGAGGTCGGTGATCCTCGAATGCCCATCTTATCCTCACGCTTTCCACGTGAAATGCCGGGAAGATTCATATCATGGACGAACGCGCTGATACCTTTATTGCCTTTCGTTGTATCCTGAGAGGCGAAAACAACACACACGTCAGCCTCCGGGCCGTTTGTGATCCAGTTCTTCGTTCCTGAAATGATAAAATGATCGCCATCCACCTTGTACGTGGTTGTAATTGCGGCGGCATCGCTCCCCGTCCCAGGCTCTGATAATGCAAAGCACCCAAGCGCTTTCCCTGAAGCTAAACGAGGAAGAAAATACTTTTTCTGCTCCTCAGTCCCATAATCAATAATCGGCGTGACACACAGCGACGTGTGGGCGCTGACGATGATTCCTGTCGAGGCGCATGCCGCTGAAAGCTCCTCAATAATAAGAGCATACGCCAAGGTTGAGAGCCCCGCTCCCCCGTACTCAGGAGGTACGATCGCTCCCATCAGGCCCAACTCGCCCATGGTAGGCAGCAGCTCACGCGGAAAGTAGTGCTCACGATCGATCTTAGCGGCGAGTGGCGCCACCTCCTTCTCGGCGAAAGCACGCGCCGTATCGCACGCGAAATTCTCCTCCTCGGAAAGATCAAACGCGACGCTATTTCTCCACACCATAGGACCCCTTATCGACCGGTAAATGCAGCCTTTCTCTTCTGAAGGAACGCGTCCATCCCCTCCTCACGATCAGCCGATCCGAAGAGACGAAGGAACTCCTCGACCTCGGCGCGCAGACCCGAGAGCAGCGTCCCCTCGTAAGCCGAATTGATCACGCGTTTCGCGCCGCGCACTGCGAGAGGGGCTTTACTCGTAATTAGCTCAGCTATAGCCATCGCCTGCTCTATTAACACACCATCTGGAGCGATTTTCTCTACAAGACCGATCTGAAGAGCCTCGTGGGCCGATATCAGCTCACCCGTGTAACAGAGGCGGCGCGCCTGCCCAATTCCGCATCGTTGAATGAGGCGCTGAGTTCCCCCAAAGCCAGGGATGATGCCGAGGTTAACCTCTGGCTGGCCCAGCTTCGCGCTCTCGGCGCATATAATAAGATCGCACGCCAAGGCGAGTTCTAAACCTCCTCCAAGCGCGAAGCCATTGACAGCCGCGATGACCGGGACCTCGCAGGTCTCTATGAGACGCATCGTACGTTGCCCGAGCTCGGCGTAATCCGCGATAGCGCGCTGACCTAGCCCGGCCATCGAGCGAATATCGGCTCCCGCCACAAAAGCCTTCGGACCAGAGCCCGTAATTACCACCGCGCCGATAGATCTATCCCGCGCGATACTACCAAACTGGTTAGTGAGGCTCTGCAGCACATCGGCGTTCAACGCGTTAAGACTCTCTGGCCGATTGATTGCGATCGAACACACTGC
Organism: bacterium; assembly: GCA_017853915.1. GTDB lineage: Bacteria > Bdellovibrionota_C > UBA2361 > UBA2361 > OMII01 > OMII01. The sequence goes on along the minus strand of JAFMIS010000215.1, from coordinate 251 downwards.
CCCCTCACGGGATACGAGTATACAGTTTTCCTCATGACCAGTGCTCATCGCGCCCCCTTTTGCAAAGCTCTGTTAGCCCTTGATTGTACTCCTGTTTTGGCGATGGTGCTACCTTGAAGATGATCCTGAGGCCCAATCACCTACACTCAATGGGGCTACAGGGGTTCGGTTTCTAGGAAGAACACCCGATTGAAAACAGCCCCGCGCGCCCGTGATTCTACCCTGGCGGCCAATTAAGGTGGCGACCTCCG
>JAFMIS010000214.1 GCA_017853915.1 bacterium | reverse complement strand
GCAACGCAACCGTTGATCAGATGTACGCACGTCTAGGACGGTGGTTGCTCGAGGGAATTATCGACGATCCGGACGCCAAGAGGCGAGGAAAGGCATACAGGCCAGAGAAGGTCGGCCTCACCAAATTTGATGATCCGGAGGAGATGGCTCGTCGACTGGCAGCAGTAGGGTATCAATGCGCGCGGTTCACCGCGACTCAAATGAGCCTTCTCTTGACCTCTCCAAGTGATAGAACCCGAGCGATGCTCCTTGAGGGGCCCTCCGGTTGCGGAAAGAGCTTTTTGGCGAAGTGTTTAGCAAAAGCCACAGGGGCTGAATTCATGTGTCTAAGCTGCTATCACGGCATGAATACAGCGCACCTCATAGAAGTTCCATCTGCGCTCGCGATTGCATCCTCGATGGCGGGGCAGGAAAAAGCCGCGCGCGAGAAGCTTATGAATCTCGGAATCCTCTCTCGAGCGTTCCTCAAGTCTCAAAATCAACCTGTGATTCTCCTTATTGATGAGATTGATAAGGTCGATGGTCATATCGATACGTTTTTTCTGGGGCCCATCCAGGACGCGCGTATCTGGCTTGAATCCCGACCGCCAATCGATTGCAACATCGATAATCTCCTCGTGATCTTTACCAAGAACTTTAATCGACGACTCGACGACGCGTTCTTACGCCGAGTTCATCCGATGAAGATGTCCTACCTCGATTCGACTCTTGAGCGCAGAGTTCTTTCAAAGCACTGCTTGCCGCAATTAGTGAATAATCTGGTGTGGATAGCGGATCGCATGCGAAACAGTGAGGGAACCTACCAATTCGAACGGCCGCCAGCACCAGAGGAATTACTCGCGATTGGCCACTATGTTCAGCGAATGCTCGATTGGAAGAGCGCCGATTTCGGATGGGTGGGGAAGAACGTATGGGCTATGATAGCGAAATCCGAACATGATCGGGCAGTTATGGACCACATGCTACGCTTCCATCCTGATTTCCTTGATCCGCTCCATATGGACGGAAAAAACGCTTCAATCGATATAATTTATGCCCGATTAGGCCGAATAATACTCCAAGAGATCGTTGAGGATCCAGATCGCGACCGTCGAGAACGGGCGTGGATGGAGATGGAATACACCTAATTTTTCGAGGGAGCTCGGCCTGGCCTATGGATGGCTCTAATTCTGGCGGCAAAAAGATCGTCTTTAAGAATCGTTTTCAGGCGCCCAAGCAGGACGAGTTGCCGGATCTCAGCCTCGAGCCTGAAGTTGCGGCAGAGGAATCCCGGAAAGAGCCCGAGCAAAATCTACAATATGAGGGTGATGTATTCGATCAGTTCTATCGCCCCCTCAGCGTTCACGGAGGAATTGAGCGTTTGATAGAGATAGCCCGCGAGCCGTCACCTCCACTGGCGGTGCCACCACGACTCACGAAAGCGCAAAGTGTGGAGTGTGACCGAATTCAGCAAGAATTAGCTGAGGCGTTAGCCCATCAAATGTATCACCTTGCGCAGCAGCTGCGAGAGAGTGAGCTCGACGTATATTTGAGTGCGATCAATGTGGTGATCGGAGATAAAAGCTCGCAGGAGGGGAAGAGGATCCTTGATAAAGCGAATGACTTCTTCACCGAACACTACTACACCATCATTCGTGATCGGGGAGAGAGACCGGAGATTTATCATCAGATCATCAAACGAGTCGGGCACGAGGCGGCTGAGCGCATAGCGAAGATAGTAGGCGGTTTTGATCCAGGACAAACTGCTCGCTCGATATGGGACCTTCAGCACGGATTAGACCCGGACAAATCAACAAAAATAACCGATATCCTGATGGATTGCACGGAGAAACAGGTGAGGGCACTCCGCGAGGAGTTTCTATTGATGCCCTACAAGCACTTAGCTAAGCAAGTCTACGCCATCCTAAATCACCAGTCTGGTGAGCCTACGATGCCCACACGGCGCAGTATTGGCAAAACGGAGATGTATGAGCAAAAGAAGCAGTCAGCATTTCGAGCTCGCGATGATATTCGGGCGCTTCGGTATCTTCTACTTGGCTGCAGCAGTGAGGAGATCGCGCTGATAAATCGATTTTACTGCGACTTCGGTGACCCGGACGCATCTGAATCGGACATCAATATTGAGGCGCATGTGAGACGAATCCTCTCTCAGGCGGAATTTGACAGAGTCAGTAATCTCTTCAGTGGATGGTCGCCCTATGATGAAGCTGCGGCGTTGCATAATCTCATTTATCCGCAGACCTTGGGTAGTGAAATTGAAGATCAATTAAGTGACCCCCGAGAAATGGTGGATCGAGACCATACGCAAGGGTTGGGCCCGTTCCTGCGCCGTTTCAAAAAAAGCCGTATGTGGCGCGATAAAGACTCGGTGTACCATCATATCCTTAATCAATTTGAGCTTGTTGAGGAGCGCATCGCGGCGATGTCCGCCGAAAGATTCCTCGCGACCAATGATGCCCTACGGGAGGTCTACGGATATGAGCTTGACCCAACGCTCTTCCCGTCTTTGGCGCTCTTTGATGCGCGAAGAGTAGCCGTGCTTTTGCACGAGCGAATTTCTCGGTGCGGCGATTTCTTTGAAATTATTCAACCGATTCAGTTTTTAGATCCACAGAGATGTATTCAAGTGCAGAGGGCATTCGAGATCCTTTTTGGGAAAAACCTGCTTGAGTTAGTGCAGCAACGTATAGTTCAACTGTCAGGAAAGCAAGCCGCATTGGAGCTCCCAAGTTTGATTGAACGATATATTCATGGTCAGGGTCGTTGGCCCCTAAATTCGGACATTCTAGCGAGGTATAGAGGTGATGAGCCGCTACCAGGAGTGTGGCAGCCGGATTTTAAAAATTATGACACTGATGAGGCCACAGCGATCCAACTGGCACAGGTCTTAGATCAGGAGTCAAACATTGGAGATCTCGATAGACCTATTATGGAGATGCTCTTTGACCGTTCATACGACGAGTTGAACCGAATTGAACGAGCCTTTTTCGACCTCACCGAACCTCATATGCCGTTGAGAGAGGCGCTCCACAAGTGTATGTCCCACGATGCCTTTGGCGCGCTCGACGCGCTACTTGGAGGAGTTCGAACTCAGGAGATCGTAGCCCATATTCACGACGACCCCTCCAGCGCTGTTTCGCTTAAGGAGTTCCCTGCCCCATATATCAAGACTGTACGAGAAGCTTTTAAACGTAGCTACTTTATGGAGCTAGAGGAATTCATCTGGCAACAGATTGGAAGTTCATATGATGAAGATACCATGATAGAGGTGCTATCGGTGGTGTTGCTCCCCGAGGTCTACGAGGCTCGTGGAGTGCTTCAGCGACTACGGCGAGAGTCGCTTCAAGAGCTTGAGGGGTTGAGGAAAAACTGGTCGGGGCGTCTTGTAAGAATCCTGGCCTTTGAGCTCGCGTATGACATGACGTTCCCACGATTACGCCTTCATTTGAAACTTTTGGCCGCGCGGCAGGTCCTCAGTCCCCATGCATTTGCTGAGATTGTTTTGTGCCTCGAGGGTATCGATCCTGAGGTTAATCAACGAATCTTAGAGTGCTTCGACGCGGTAGATATTAACTCCCTACTTGAGATTTTGCGAGCGAATAAGAGAGACCAAAAGATAATAGAAGAGACCTATGATCTCCTCAATCCAGAGGCCCAGCTGCGACGGTCGGTTCAGGAGATGAAAGTCGATCTTGATATCATCAACGAGACCCTGCTTCACATCGAGGGGTTTTCGGCTCAGGATGTCGCGGTCGAATTGCATGATATTATTGAGAAGCTCAATGGTGAGGAGCTGGGTTTGGTCGTTAATGATCTTCTTGCGGCTCCAACGGCTGGAAAACCCAATAAACGGATCCCCCAAGATATTAATTGGATGGATGAGATGGTTTTCCAGGTCGCGCTGGCATATCAGCGTATGTACAGGGCTGAGCTGATAGCCTCATGCCGTAAGCGAGGTGTGGGGCAACAGCAAATTGAGGACCTCACATCACGCGTATTTGGCATGGAGGTGTGCGCGTCAGCGCGGGATATATTCTCAATCCTTAAGATGCATAAAGAGGGGTTGGTCCCACCAGACTTTTCGGAGCAGAGGGTGTGTTCATATTTAGAGAGCCGTGGCGCGCGGCATCGAGACAGGCTCATGCGCGCCTACAATTCTTTTTGGGCGCATACCCCAGGCTATGAAAGCCTTATCGATGATATTACGAAGTTTTTTAAAGATACTGTAAGCAAGAAGAAGATGGTCGCGATGTTGTTGGGAGCGGGTGGGGATAGTAAAGCCGCGACCGCCAACCCGGTCGTTTTGCACTAGCGAATTACAGAAGCCCGGATATCGCGTGAGTCACGCTCCTGCAAGTGTGAATGGTAGCCATTATGCCTGTATAGCCTTCTCCAAAAGTCGCCAGCGAAACCACCTCTTTTTGAGAACGCTATCGATTCGCGGATGCGAATCAAAACTACAACTTATAGTGATTGATGGTACAAGCCTCACCAGTTTCAGGGGCACGCACTTTTGCAAATCACTACATTCCTGATGGCTGTATCAGGTGAGCTTGCTCTAGCTCGCTCGAATAATAGTCGAGGGTTGTCGACCCTCAAAACGCTGCCGCAGCGTATGCTCATGGATTGCTGGTGCGGCTGATTGTTGGCTGCCCAGCCTTTTCTTCCACATGGCGCCCAAACTTCTTGCTAGCTTGATGACTAGGGGGCTATTCTTGGCGAGCCGGTGCTTATATGTCACTTAAGAATGTACTTTTTGGGGGCCTCACCTCCATCTCGCAAGATAGTAATCAAAGCTTGTATCCGCTCGCTACCGTGGACAAGGCGGGGTGCCAGGTCGATCTAGGTCGATACCGTGGGCAGATAGTTTTGATTGTTAACACCGCCTCGCGGTGTGGATTCGCTAAGCAATACGATGCTCTCGAGGCGCTCTATAAAAAGTATTCAGAGCGCGGTTTGGTAGTGCTTGGCTTTCCCAGTAATGATTTTATGCACCAGGAACC